>NZ_JASCPN010000043.1:0-48609 GCF_029960155.1 Pseudomonas sp. PS01300
GGTCAAGCCCGCTCCCACAGGTTCGATGGCGACCGTTGTGGGAGCGGGCTTGACCCGCGAAAGGGCCCACCGGGCTTCAGATCACTGTGCGATGGTCTTGATCGACACCCCGCGCTCCACTGGCGTGGAGCGCCCGTAGATGTCCTCGAAACGCTCGATGTCGTCCTCGCCCAGGTAGCTGCCCGACTGCACCTCGATGATCTCCAGAGGGATCTTGCCCGGGTTGCGCAGGCGGTGCACCGAGGCGATCGGGATGTACGTGGACTGGTTCTCGCACAGCAGGAACACGTTCTCGTCGCACGTCACCTCGGCCGTGCCCGACACCACGATCCAGTGCTCGGCACGGTGGTGGTGCATCTGCAGCGACAGGCTGGCGCCGGGTTTTACCGTGATGTGCTTGACCTGGAAGCGCCCGCCCATGTCCACCGAGTCATACGAGCCCCACGGGCGGTACACCTCGCAGTGGTTCTGGGTTTCGTTGCGGCCCTGGGCGTCCAGGGTGTTGACCATCTGCTTGACCCCCTGAACCTTGTCCTTGTGCGCGATCATCATGGCGTCCTTGGTCTCGACCACCACGATGTTCTCCAGGCCGATCACCGATACCAGCTTGCCGTTGCCGTGGATCATGCAGTTGTGGCTGTCCTGCACCACCACGTCGCCCTTGGTCACGTTGCCGTTGGTGTCCTTCTCGTGCACGTCCCACAGCGACGACCAGCAGCCCACGTCGCTCCAGCCCGCACTCAGCGGCACCACGCAGGCGCGCTGGGTCTTTTCCATCACCGCGTAGTCGATGGAGTTGTCCGGGCAGCAGGCGAAGGTGGCCTCGTCGATGCTGATGCTGTCGCCGTCTTCCAGGCTGCGCTCCAGGGTCAGCAGGCAGGTGTCGTAGATGTCGGGGTCGTGCTTTTTCAGCTCTTCGAGGAAGCGGCTGGCGCGGAACAGGAACATGCCGCTGTTCCAGTAGTAGCCGCCGCTCTTGACGAACTCGGTGGCGCGTTTTTCGTCCGGTTTTTCAACGAACTGTGCCACGCGGCTGATGCCTTCGGGCAGCAGGGCGTCCTGGCTCGACTTGATGTAGCCGTAGCCGGTTTCCGGCTTGGTCGCCGGCACTCCGAACAGCACCATTTCGCCGCGTTCGGCGGCCACCGTGGCCAGGGCCAGGGCGCGTTGCAGGGCCTTCTGGTCGTCCAGCACGTGGTCGGCCGGCAGCACCAGCATCAGCTCGTCGCGGCCTTCGTTGACCAGTTTCATGGCCGTGAGCGCCACGGCCGGCGCGGTGTTGCGCCCGAACGGCTCCATCAGGATCGCCTGGGTGTCCAGGTTCAGGTTGGCCAATTGCTCGTTGACGATGAAGCGGTGGTCCTTGTTGCACACCACGATGGGCGCGTCCATGCCGTCGAACACCAGGCGCGACAGGGTTTGCTGGAACAGCGTGTGTTCACCGGTCAGGGCCAGGAACTGCTTGGGGAATTGCTTGCGCGACAGGGGCCACAGACGCGAGCCGCTACCACCGGACAGGATGACTGGAATCATGGGTAATCTCCGAACGTTGAAAGGGGCAGTTGATTAACGGGTGGACACAGGGCGCTTGACCCAGACCGGCGACAGGTTGCTGCCACTGCCGGTCACATACAGCACGGCCGCTTCGCCACGTTCGAGCGCAACGGGCTTGAGGTCGCTGACTTTCTTGTCGCCTTCATACAGCGCCAGGCTGACCTTGACCGGGTTGATCTCGCGCTCGCCGCGCGCCTTGGCCGCCACCGGCTTGACCACTTCGGTCTTGCCATCGGCGGTCTTCAGGGTCAGGGCCTGGTCGCTCAGGTTCTGCACGCGTACCAGGGATTTCTGCTTGTTCTTGAACGGTGGTTCCTCGACCAGTTGCGGCTGGCCGCTGCCGTGGTTGACCAGGGTGTAGTAGTGATCGCCCGCCAGCTTGACCGGTACGGTCTGGCTGCCGACCTTGGCGCTGTAGTCGCCCTGGGGCATGAAGCTGAAATCGCTGCTGCCCTGGGCGGCCACTTCGCTGATCTGGGTGTTGCCGACACTGGCGGCCACCGGCTGGTTGCCGGCGTTGTACAGGCGCACGAAGGTCGAGCCCTTGGGCGCGCTGGGGCCATACAGTGCGGCGTCGGCGCCGGCCCAGGCCTGCAGCGAGAGCAGGCTCATGCCGGCGGTCAGGGCGAATGCTTTGGCAATGCGGTGCTTGGTGGTCATGTGCAGTTCCTCTCAGTGTTGCGTCCGATTGGACGACAGGGCCATGTCTTGATTGGCGGTACGGGTTTGCTTCAGCTGGGCGATCCACTGCGGATCGAAGGCGCTGAGGTCGTTTTTCATTGGCAGATAACGTTCCGGGAACTCCCATACCAGCACCTGTGGGGCGCTGGTCTTGAAGGCGTCGGTCTGCAGGTACTTGAGCATCGGCAGCAGCGGGCCATGGCCGTCCTCGGCGTAATTGACCACGTCGCTGCGCAGCGCCTGCTGCAACGCACCGAGGAAGTTCCAGTGCGGGTTGGCGCTGTAGCTGGTGCCGATCAGCGCCACGGGGATCTCGTTGTCGGCAAACAGCGCGTCGTCGCTGTCGGCCTGGTCCTGGGCCCGGGCAGGGCGGGTGGTGCGTTGCTGCAGGCTGTCCGGGGCCGGCAGCAGGTGGCTGAACAACGGGTCCAGCGGCAGGAAGTTGGTGAGGTCGCCCTTGTACGGTGTGGCGGCTTTGGCTTCGGTGACGAACTGCTGCGGCGTGCCGCTGAGCAGGGTCTGGCGGGCCACGGCTTCGGCCAGGTGGCGTGCCACCACCTCGGCGCCCAGTGGTGTCCAGTGGGTGTCGGTGCGCAGGAACACCTGGCCCTGGGCCTTGGCCGCCTGCAGCGGGCCGAGCAGGTCCGGGGCGAACACGCCGGCCTGACGCGCCTTGGCATGGAACTGGTTGTACAGGTCGGCATGCAGGCTGGCGGGCGTCTGCTCACCGATGTACTCCGGGTACAGGCGGGCCTTGGCCGGGATGATCGCCAGCACCAGTTGCACACCGTGTTGTTTGAGGGTGTCGCGCACGCCGCGGATCAGTGCGAGGTTCTCGGCCTCGAACTGTTCGCTGCCGGCCACCGGCTTGAACTCTTCATCGCTGAACAGCCATTGCTCGCGGCCCAGCACCACACCCGGGCGGCCTTCGTTGAACAGTTTGAAGTCCAGCGCCGCCCAGAGGTTGGTGCCCAGGCGCTTGATCGGGAACTGCGCGTCGTAGTGGGTTTCGGCGGCCTTGGCCAGCTTGCCGTCGAGCAGGGACATCTGCGCGGTACGCTGGAAACTGCCCAGGCCCCCCAGCGACCAGATGCCCAGGCCCAGCAGCAGGGCCATGAACAGCACGGCGTAGAGTTTGCGTAATGATCGGGTCATGGTCGGCTCGCTCAGAACTGGAAGTAGAGGAACGGCGAGTAGCTTTGCGCCGAGAGTTTGAGGATCGAGGCCACGAACAGCAGCAGCACCAGCGCGCGGGTCATGTACAGGCCCCAGTCCAGGCTCACGCTGCCGTCGCCATGCACGGCCACCGGGCTGGCCTTGGCCGTGGGCTTGGCGTTGCGGTAGAAGTCGCGCAGGCCGAAGAACGCCAGGCTCAGGTAGGCGATCACCAGGGTGGCCACTTGCAGGCCGGTGAGGCTGGCGCGGTTGAGTTCCGACAGCTGCCATTCACCGAAGCTGAACATGGCGCCGTACATGCGTGCGGCCACGTGCAGGTTTTCTGCGCGGAAGATCACCCAGCCCATCACCACCAGCAGGAAGGTGAAGGCCCACTTGACCGGGTTGAAGCGCTGCGGGTTGGTGTCCAGGCCCAGTGCGCGCTCGATCGCCAGCCACATGCCGTGCCAGGCGCCCCAGATGATGTAGGTGAAGTTGGCACCGTGCCACAGGCCGCCCAGCAGCATGGTCAGGAACAGGTTGCGGTAGGTGGCGAAGGTGCCGCCGCGGTTGCCGCCCAGGGTGATGTACAGGTAGTCGCGCAGCCAGGTGGACAGGCTGATGTGCCAGCGCCGCCAGAACTCGGTGATCGACTGGCTGATGTAAGGCTGCTTGAAGTTCTCCATGAAGCGAAAGCCCATCATCAGGCCCAGGCCGATGGCCATGTCGCTGTAGCCGGAGAAGTCGAAGTACAGCTGCGCGGTGTAGGCCAGTGCGCCCAGCCAGGCGTCGCCGGTGGTCGGGTTCTGCAGGGCGAAGCAGTGGTCGGCGACCACCGCCAGGGTGTCGGCGATGAATACCTTCTTGATGAAGCCCTGCATGAACCGCGTGCAGCCTTCGGAGAACTTGTCCAGGGTGTGGGTGCGGTGGTTGAACTGGTCGGCCAGGTCGCGAAAGCGCAGCACGGGGCCGGCGATCAGGTGCGGGAAGATCGCCACGAACGCGGCAAAGTCGATCAGGTTGCGGGTGGCCGGGGTGTCGCCGCGGTACACGTCGATGATGTAGCTGATCGACTCGAAGATGTAGAACGAGATGCCGATGGGCAACAGGATGTGGGTGAGGATGAACGGCTCCAGGCCGTACGAGGTCATGATCGCGTTGATGCTGTCGACGCCGAAGTTGGCGTACTTGAAGTAGCCCAGGATACCCAGGTCGACCACCACCCCCAGCAGCAGCCAGCGCTGGGCCGGCTTGGTGCGCACGCCGGCGGCGCCCACCTTGAGGCCGATCCAGTAGTTCCACAGGGTGACCGCAGCGAACAGCGCCAGGAAGTCCACCCGCCACCAGGCGTAGAACACGTAGCTGGCCAGCAGCAGCAGGGCGTTGCGGTAGCGTTGCCCGCTCAGGTAGTACAGGCCGAGAAAGATCGGCAGGAACAGGAACAGGAACACATTGGACGAGAACACCATCCCGATCTCTCCTTGTCGTTATCCACAATCGGGGCAGCAGCCCCCCAAACCCCCCGCTGAAATTGCGGGGGAACCAGATCAAACGCATCGCGGGTCAAGCCCGCTCCCACAGGGATTGCGGTCGTTGCTACTTCTTCTGTTCTGCCTGCGGGTCGTAGACGCGCGTCAGGTCGCCGCCCAGGCGGAAACTCTTGAACGGCTGCATCGCGTGCTTGCGCTTGAGCGCATCGGCGTCGCACTGGTACAGGCTGCACCACGGCTCAAGCCAGGCGTATTTGCTGTCGATCTTCAGATCGTCCATGTCCTGCTTCTGGCCATTGCGCGCCTTGAACGCACTCGGGTCTCTGGCCCCGGACAACACCCGCTCGCCCAGGCGCTTGAGCGCGCCGTTGTTTTCCGGGCGCAGGTCCACGCCGTTGGCCTGGGCGAAGCTGGCGATCATCGACAGCGGCGGCAGTGCGTAGTTGTGGTACGCCAGGGCGCGCTGCTTGCGCTTCATCTCGTTGGGCAGAAAGCCCTGCGCATCGACCTGGTTGGCACCCACGCGGTACTCCTTCACGGCCCAGTCGAACAGGTCGCGGCGATCGGTCGCCACCGCCGTGGCCATCACCGACCAGGCGGCCCAGTACGAGTGGTTGTTGATCTTTTCCAGCGGCAGGTCGCTCCAGTCCTTGACCGTCTGCTCGGCCAGGCGCGCGAACCATTTCTCGATCTGTTCGGCCTGGGCCTGGTGCGCCGCCAGTGGCTGTGCGTTGGAAAACTTCAGGCGCAGGTATGCCGAGCTCAGGCTGCCCAGCGCCCATTTGCGCATCGACTTGCCGGTGTGGTTGTAGTCGGTGGACATCAGCGCATCGGCCTGCGCCCAGGTGCCCAGCCACTGCAGGGTGCAGTCCAGCTGCTGCGGGCGGCCGTCGCGCATGTACTGCATCACCTGCTTGCTGACCCCGCGCTCCAGCGTGGTGATGCTGGCGGTGGAGTCGCGAAAGGCCTGTTCGGATGCCTTGTTCAGCGTCGCGCGGGCCTTGTCCGAGCCTTCGTACTTGCTGCGAAACTGCAGCGCGCCGGTGTAGGGCTTGGGCACGGCCTCACAGGTGAAGTCGTTGGGGCTGGTCTTGGGTTTCTCGATGCCGGCGTAGTAGCCCTGCGGCGGGACCAGCCCGCCGGCCTGCACCGCCGGGCCGAACAGGGCCAGGGCGAGCAGGGCGGGGGTGGCAAGGGTGCGGATGGATGTCATGTGCGCCTCACAGGCCGGCCTGGGCAGCATGCTGCCCGGCGCCGGCGATCGGGTTGCGTGTACACAGCCTGGCCTGGACCTTCTGGCTGCCGCTTTCGGGACCCTGCACTTCCACCGCGAGCAAGGTCTGGTTGGCCCAGTCCTCGTCCTCGCGCAGTTGGAAGGCGAAGCGTCCGTCGGTGTCGGAGGTTTCGGGTTTTTCGATCTTCAGGTCCTCGTGACGACCATTGAGGTACCACAGGGTGGCCTGCAAGGTCTTGACCGACTTGTCTTCGAACTGGATGTCCAGTTGATGACGGCCGTTGACCAGGTTCTTGATCACGCCGTTCTTGCCATTGACCAGCAGCTCGTTGGTGCCCGGCTTGAGCGAGGTGCTGACGCTCATCTGCGCAGGCTTGCCTTCGCAGCCGTTGTCGAGCAGGGCGAGCATCTGGCGCCAGATGGTTTCCTGGTCCAGGCGGTACAGCGGCGAGAACTCCCACACCAGGATCTTGGGCGGGTTGTTCTGGAACTCTTCGCTGCCCAGGTACTGGATCATCGAACCTTCCAGGCCGCCACCGGGGAACGCGACGTTGAGCACGTCGGCGCCGATGTACTGCTGCAGAAAACCCGAGAAGTTGTAGTTCTTGCCGCTGTGGCTGGTGCCCACCAGGGTGATCTGCGGGTTGCCCGAGTCGCCGAACAGGTCGTCGCCGCCACTCTCGCCCTTGGGCTCGGTGACGAACTGGTCCATGTACTGCACCGCGTAGCTGGTGCCGCACAGTTGGCCGGCGACGTTGTGCAGGGTGCCGGTCTTGCCCATGCGGCCGGACGGGTGGCTTTCGAATTCACGCCGCGGGATGTCGGCGAAGGCCGGCATGCTGTGCACGGTGTCGGCCACGATTTTTGCCGCACGCTCGGCGCCATAGGGCGTCCAGTGCTGGTCGCCGCGGAAGTAGAAGTCCTTGCCCTGCTGCGCGGCCGGCAACTGTTCGTTGGTCAGCGGCGACAGGTCGGGCACGTTGTAGCCCATTTGGGCGAAGCGCTTGAGCATGGCCTGGTAGTTGCGCAGGGCCTTCTCGTAGTTGAACGCGGCCTTGTCGGCCGGGTTGAGCATGTTGCGGTTCACCAGGCCACGGGTGGGCTGGTACACCACCACCAGTTCCACGCCGCGCGCCTTGAACGCATCGTGCACCTGCTGCAGGCGTTTGTAGCCGGCCGGGGTGGTGGTGAACTCGGTGCGCAGGTCTTCGCGGGTACGGAACAGCCAGTCGCCCTGGGCTTGCACCAGGGTGGTGAAGTTCTGCTGGTAGCGGGTGGTGTAGCGGCTGGCATCGTGGGCTTCGGGGCACAGTTGGCAGCACGGCTGGGCGGTGAAGCTGGGCGCCTGCACCTCGTCGGCACGCACGCCGTTGCTGATCGCCAGCAGCGCCGCACTCAGGCCAAGCAGTTTCATCAGGTGTGGGGTCATGTCAGGTTTCCTCAATCCGCCATGTCGGTCTGGCGTTCGACCGGGTCGATCAGTACGGCTTTGCCCTGGCGCACCATCAGGTCGAGAATCTCGTCCTGGCGATCGCCCAGCACCCCGGAGAAACTGATGCCGCTGGACTTGCTCGGGGCCAGCATCGACACCCGGTACAGCTCCACGCTCAGGGGCGAGTCGATCGACAGCGGGCCGCTGCCGTTGGCCGCCAGTTCACCGCCCACCACGATCAGCGACACCTTGGTGTCGAAGGGGTCCAGGTCGATGTCGCGGTCGGTATCGGACAGGTCCTTGATGTGCCCGTACACACCCACCAGGCCGTTGGCCATGGCGAGGTTTTCGTACAGGCGGATGTTCACGCTGTTGCGCACGCGGATGCCGTGGCGACGGTTGCTGATGACCTTGTTGCCCCAGATCAGGTTGTCGCCGCTTTCGTACAGGGTGATGCCGTCGGTGTGGTTGCGGTAGATCTCGTTGTAGGCGATCAGGTTGTTGACGCTGTTGCGGTCGATCACCACGCCCGAGAGCTTGTTGTCGTAGCTCTTGTTGTAGATGATCCAGCTGTCGTTGACCTCGCGCGAGACGATGATGCCGTGCTTCTTCTTGGTGCCATGCACGGTGTTGCCGGCGATGATCAGGCGGTGCGAACGGTCGTGGGGGTCGATGCCGTACACGATGTTGTCGCGGTAGGTGTTGTCCTTGACCACGAAGTCGCTGGTCTCGTAGCAGTAGAAGCCGTACCACATGTCGCTGAACTCGGAGCCGATGATCCAGCCGGTGGGTTCGGGGCGGCCCATCTGCTTGGCCATGTTGGGCGTGTACTGCGAAATGCTCACGCCGTAGGACTTGCTCTGGGCATAGCCGAAGCTGGCCATGCGGGTGTTGACGATGTAGGTCTCGGTGCCGCCCCACGAGAGCAGGAACGGGCGAAATTCCTTGGGTGTGCGGAAGGTCGCCGGGCCGTTGTCCTTTTCGCGCCAGCCGGTGACGCGGGTGTCGCTGACGAACAGCTTGCCGTCGTTGACGATGAACGCACCGCCTTCCTGGGACAGGCGCAGTTCCTTGACCTTGGCATCGATCTCGAGCACGCCCTTTTGCCCCACCACGATCGGCAGGCGCGACAGGTATACCCCCGGCGCGGTTTCACGCAGGTACTGGGCCGGCACGTGCTTGCTCAGCTCGGTGAAGTCGACATGCCCGTCATCGACGAAGATCGCCTGCGGGATGCCGTGCTGGCGGGCTACCCATTCGGCCATCTTGTTGTCGCCGCCGATGAACTCCTTGAGGGCGTCTTCCTGCAGCATGCGGCGTACCGTGACCTTGCCCTTGCGTGCACGCTGGATCTTGGCCTGCACCGCTTCGGCGGTGTAGCCGCTGAGGTCGGGCAGGGTCGGCGCCGGGATCTGCAACGGCTCGATCGGCGCGCTGCTGACGGTGTAGGTCTTGGCGTGCTGCAGCTCTTTGGCCGGGCTGGCCACGGGCAGGCCGTTGGCCAGGGCGATGCTGCTGGCCAGCAGCAGGCTGCCGGCGATCAGCGTGTTGAGCGGGTAAAGGTTCATGTCAATGCACTCCAGGCATCAGAAACGCCAGATCACGTCGATGAAGGCGCGGTGCATGTACGAGTCCGCTTCCTTGCCATAGGCGTCGCCTGGCTTGAACACCCCACCGCGAAAGCGCACCAGTGCCGACGGTTCGTCGATCGACTGGCTCAGCGCGGCCGGCAGCAGGCCCTGCTTGAAGTACTTGGTGACCACCAGGTCCATCTCCTGGCCGAGGTCTTTTTCGCCCTGGATCAGCGGGCGGTTGATGCCGTCATCATCGACCACGGCGTTGATGCCGCTGCTGCCGATGTTCTGCTTGCCGTCGACGCGCCAGAACTTGTGGTACACCAGGCTTGCGTCGTAGTCGTCGCGCAGTTGCCAGGAGGTGAACAGGGTGGCGGCCTGCAGGTTGCCCAGCTCGCCACGGAAGGCCTCGCCGAAGCGGTGTACACGCGAGCGGGTGCCGGTGAAGTTGGAGCGGTTGCTCTCAAGGCCCGTCTGTTCGAAGTTGCCCGAGCCGTCGCTGCCACCGCCGCCGCTGCCGCGGGCATAGGCCGCGCCGACCTGCCAGTTGGGGTCCAGGCGCAGGCGGATGCCCAGGTCGGTGGCCCAGGCGTTGACATCGCCGCTCTGCTTTTGCGTGGCCAGCTGGTCGCCGTTGGCCAGGGTGGTGGCGCTCAGGCGATCACGGTCGCCGGTGAGCCAGGTGACGCTGCCCCAGTAGTTGACGGTGTTCTGGTTGCGCCAGTTGTAGGCGTCGCTGTTGGCCTCAAGGCCCAGCCAGGTGAGGTCGCCGTTGCGGGTCTTGTCCAGCGGGTCGAGGGTCTCGCCCGGGTTCTTCAGCTTGCCGTCGTCGTGGGTGTGGTGCGCGCGCAGGCCGACCCAGTGGCCGGGGGTCCATTGCGCGGCCACGTCGCCGTAGACGTGCAGGCGGTCCTTGTCTTCGGGGGCCAGGTCGGTGAGGTCGGTGCGGTACTCGCTGAAACGCTGGGCCACGCCGGCGTTGGCGCGCAGCAGGGTGGTGTCGAAGGTCCAGTTCAGCGCCTCGATGTTGGTGTCGCGCCACATGCCGTCGTCGCTGCGCAGGCGCTGGCGGCCCAGGCGTAGTTGCTCGCCGGGGTAGGCGGTCAGGCCGCTGTAGCCGACCCAGAACTCGCGCATGGCCAGGTAGCTCTTGTCCTGCTCGCGGCCGCTGGCGCGGCGGGTTTCGACCTGGCTGTCGTCGTCGGCCTGGCGCAGGGTGTCGGTGTCGATGGTGTCGGTGGCGGTGACCGCCTGGCCCATGGCGTAGGCGCTCCAGTTGCCGCGCTCGCCATACACCCAGGGGCGCAGGTCCAGGCCCAGGCCGTTGACGTCGCCGCCGGAGCGGGTGCCCAGGTCGCGGTCATCCTCGGACTGGCCGGTGACTTTCACTTCCAGGCCGAAGTTCTTCTCGGCGGTCATCGCGGCCAGGGTCGGGCACGACCAGAGCAGGGCACAGCCCAGGCCCAGGCCGGCCTTCATCCACGGGTTGAGTGTCATAGGGATTCCTCGCCGTCTTGTTCGGTGGTGTCCTGCAGGGCCTGCATGGCCTGGGCGCCGGGGCCCTGACCCATGGCACCACGGGCCTGGCGCTCCTGTTGCAACAGACGCTGGGCCTGGGCCTTCTGCGGGGCGGATAGCTGCTGGTCGAGCTCGCCGGCCATCGCCGTCGATTGCTCGCTGGGGTTGGCCTGCGCCAGTTGCGCGAACACCCAGGCGTTGACCAGGTCCTGGCGAATGCCGCGACCTTCGCTGAACAGCTGGGCCAGCGCGTAGTCGGCGCTGAGCTGGCCGCCACGGGCGGCGCGCAGCAGGTGATCGACGGCTTTCTGCGGTTCGACCTGGCCCAGATAGCCACGGCGGTAGAGCTGGCCGAGGTAGTAGTGGGCGCTGATTTCGCCGGCATCGGCGGCGGACTGCAGGTGCGTCTCGGCTTTTTTCGCGTCGGCCGGCACGGCCTTGCCTTCGTAGTAGAGGCGGCCCAGCAGCAGCTCGGCGCGCGGTTGTGCGGCCTCGCGGCCCTTGTCGATGTAGGCCAGCAACTGGTCGCTGTCGCCCAGCTCGGGGAAGCTGTAGAGCAGTTGCGCCAGGCTGACCCAGGACGCGGGGTTGCTCGGTGCGACCTGTTCGAGCAGGGCCTGGGCGGTTTTCTCGTCGGTCTGGCCCAGGCTGGGGTCGGCCAGTACGCGGGCCACGCTGTCGACCCGGCTGGCCGGTACCGCACCGCGGGCATAGGCGGCCTTGAGCTGGTCGATCAGCGCGGCCTGTTGTTCGGGCTGGGCACGCTTCTGGTACACGCTGGCCAGTTCCACATAGCAGATGTCGGTGCTGGCCAGTGCGGCCTTGCAGATACGTTCCACCTCGTCCAGGTGCTGGTCGTAGGTGTTCTGGGTACGGTACAGCAGCACCTGGGCCAGGCCCGCCTCGGGGTAGCCGGCGGCGCGCCATTGGTCGATCTGCTGCTGGGCATCGAGGTCGGGGAAACTCTGCGGGTATTGCAGGTAGAGCATGGCCAGCGGGATCAGGGTGTTGCTTTCGCCGGCGGCGAAGGCCTGCTTGAGCAGGCCCTGGGCCTCGTGGCGCTCGGCCTCGCTGCTGTCGGGCTTGGCCACCAGCAGACGGCCGAGGCGGGCCTGGGCGCGGGGCGAGGTGCGGGCGGCGGCGCGGTAGGTGGCCTCGGCCTGCCTGAGCTTGGCCGGGTCACCGGTTTCGACCTGGATATCGGCCAGGCCTACCTGGGCCTCGCTGTAGCCCAGGTCGGCGAGTTGCTGGTAGTTGCGCTCGGCCAGGGCGGTGTCGCCGCGCTTGAGGGCTTCGTTGGCCAGGCGCTGGTCGGGCAGGCCGGCGCAACCGGCCAGGCTGACGGCCAGGGCCAGTGCACCCATCGGTAGGAGCCGGCCTTGCCGGCGAAGGGGGCTGCACGATTCGCCGGCAAGGCCGGCTCCTACAGGGATCGCGGTGTGTTGGGTAGTCACCGGCATGTCCTCTTCAAAGCCCACGGGCCACGGCCTTGTCGATCAGCCAGTCCATCGACGGGCCCCGGTCGCTGTTGACCGACACCGGGCGCCCGGCCAGCTCGCTGGGCATCGGCGCATCCGGCTTGATCTGCACGCGAATGTCCGAAGACAGGTCGTCGCTGTTCTGGCTGGTGCTGCTGACGATGCGACCCTGGCGCACGTCGTCTTCGCCGGCCACCTGGAAGTTGACGCGGGTGCCGGGCTGCACTTCGTCGAACTGGCGGTAGCTGAAACGGGCCTCGATGATCGGGTTGGTGGTGCGCGGGATCAGCTGGAAGATCACTGCGCCCTTGCTCGCGTATTGCCCGTCATCCACCAGCTGCCTGGCCACCACGCAGTCGCACGGGCTGGTGAGGGTGCCGCTGAGCTGCTTGCCGAACAGTTCCTCGACCCGCGCCGGCTCCAGTTGCTGGTCGTCCAGGTGGCCCTTGAGCAGGTCGAGCATGCTGGTGTTGAACGAGGCCAGCGGCGCGCCCTTGACCACCGGGCCGTCCGCCTTCACCAGGCTCTGCACGGTGCCGTCGCGCGGCATGGTGACGTTGGTGGTGGGGACGCTGACCACCCCGGCCTCGGCATGGCTGACGAAGTACAGGCCGTACACCGACTTGGCGATGAAGCCGAACGCGGCCACGCCAACCACGAACACGCCGAGGCTGAAGGTGACCGCACGCAGGCGGCCGAAGGCGCTCAGGCCGCCGCCGGTGTCCTTCTGCTTGCGCGCCTTGGTGAAGTTGTCGCGTTGCAGGGTGCTGAGCACGTCGCCGATGCTGATCAGCTCGCCCGACAGGTGCGAGGTGATGATGTGGCGCAGGGTGGCGATGTCGCGCTGTTCCAGGTTCTGGAACTGCACGCCGGTACGACCGTCGGCGACGTTGTGCGAGCGCACCTGGAACTCGATGTCGATGGCCAGGCCCAGGTTGTCGACCACGAACTGCAGGCGGCCGCGCACCACTTCGCCGACCTTCAGCGGGTGGCGGGTGTAGAAGCTCAGGCCACCGGCCGAGAGGTCCTCGACCTTGACTTCGAGGGTCTCGCGGTTGGCCCCCAGGTAGCGCAGCTTGGCGGGGATCTTTACCCGGGCGTGCTGACGCTGGGCTTCGGACTCATGCACGACATTGGCATTCACGGCGGTATTCATGGCGATATGTTCCTGTTTATTCCGTAGGGCGGCGGCTCACACGACCATGAACAGCACAGCGACGAAGATGCTGGCTGCCGAGAAGGTCATGGTCCGCGAAGACCAGGTGTTGAACCATTGTTGAAAGCTCGCGAGGTCGCGTTTGAGCGCAGTGGGCTGGCGGGTCCAGGACTGCTTGTCGAGGCGGAAGAACACGTAGATCTTCATGATTGCGCCGACGATCTGGTTGTAATAGAGAATCAGCGGGTAGGCCGGGCCGATGGCATGCCCCGAGCACATCAGCATCAGGGTCAGGATCAGGCGGGTGATGCCGATCCACAGCAGGTACACCAGCAGGAAGGCAGGGCCGAACTTGAGGCTGGCGATCAGCGCCACGGTGAGCCCGAGCAGGCTGGTCCACATCGACACGCGCTGGTCGAACAGCACCACGCTGGTGAACAGGCCGAGGCGGCGAACGCCCAGGCCCAGGGCGCGGGAGTTCTGGCGCAGGTTGTTGCCGTACCAGCGGTACATGAGCTTGCGGCTGGCCTTGATGAAGCTCTTTTCCGGCGGGTGCTCGACCGTGTTGATCGCCGCATCCGGCACGTAGAACGTGTCGTAGCCCAGGCGCATGAGGCTGAACCAGCTGGACTTGTCGTCGCCGGTGAGGAACTTGAAGCGGCCCAGGCGCCAGTGCTGCAGCGAGTCGTTCTCGACGTCCTTGATGAACTCGGGGTTGGTCACCACGGCGGCGCGGAACACCGACATGCGCCCGGTCATGGTCAGCACGCGCTTGGACAGGGCCATCGAGCACATGTTGATGTGGCGCTGGGCAAAGCGCAGCTTGTGCCACTCGCTCATGATGTAGCCGCCGCGCACTTCGCAGAATTCGTTGGTGGTCAGGCCACCGACATTGGGGTAGAGCTTGAACCAGGGCACGGTCTTGGCCACCACGCCTTCGCCGAGCACGGTGTCGCCGTCGATCACCGCGACCACTGCGTTCTCGTCGGGCAGGTGGCGCGAGATGGCGCGAAAGCCGTAGGCCAGGCCGTCACGCTTGCCGGTGCCGGCGATGCGCACGAAGTCCAGGGCCACGCGGTCGGGCGGGTTGAACTTGGCCCACAGGCTTTTCACCAGCAGTTCGTCGCTCATTTCCACCAGCGAGCAGACCACGGTGGTGGGGTAGCCGCAGTCGATTGCCTCGCGGATCACCGAGCTGTACACCTGCGCGGTGGTCAGGGCGTCGATGCGAAAGCTGGTGACCATCAGGTACACGTGCGACGGGTCGGCCGCGCTGCCCAGTTTGCGGACCTTGCGTCGCAGCATCGGGTAGACGATGTAGAGGAACAGCATGCCCCGCACGAAGTGCGTGGCACCCATGGAGTAACGCCAGATTCCGACAGCGCCGATGAGGAAGATGAAGTCCTTGGAGTCGGGGTCGAAAACGGTCTTGGGCAAGGCCAGGGCGATCAGCATGAGCAGGCTCACGTAGAACAGCCATCCGGCGACCTGTAGCAGGCCGTGCTTGAGCCTTTGCATGGTGTGCATCCGTAGCGAATGAATGGGAAGGAACTGCACGGGGCTGGGGCGACCCCGTGCAGTGGCTGCTGTTACCAGCAGATGCCTTCGGTGCGGCTGGTGGGGCAGGTCGGCTTGCCCATGAAGCCGACCAGGTCGATGACCTGCTTGCCGGCCGGGGCCTGTTGCGCCAGCGCACGGAACTTCTCGTCGCGGTTACCCAGCACGATCACGTCGGCGTGGTTGATCACCTGCTCGAAATCGGCGTTGAGCAGGGACGAGACGTGGGGGATCTTCGACTCGATGTAGTCCTTGTTGGCGCCGTGCACGCGGGCGTACTCGACGTTGCTGTCGTAGATGTTGAGCTCGTAGCCCTTGCCGATCAGGCGTTCGGCCAGTTCCACCAGCGGGCTCTCGCGCAGGTCGTCGGTGCCGGCCTTGAAGCTCAGGCCCAGCAGGGCAACCTTGCGCTTGTCGTGGCTTTCGATGATGTCGAAGGCGTTCTGCACCTGGGACTCGTTGCTGGTCATCAGCGAGTTGAGCAGCGGCGCCTTCACGTCCAGGCTGCCGGCGCGGTAGGTGAGGGCGCGCACGTCCTTGGGCAGGCACGAGCCGCCGAAGGCGAAGCCTGGGCGCATGTAGTACTGCGACAGGTTCAGGGCCTTGTCCTGGCACACCACTTCCATCACTTCGCGGCCATCGACGCCGCAGGCCTTGGCGATGTTGCCGATCTCGTTGGCGAAGGTGACCTTGGTGGCGTGCCACACGTTGCAGGTGTACTTGATCATCTCGGCCACTTCGATGTCCTTGCGGATGATCGGGGCGTCGAGCTCTTCGTAGAGGGCCTGCAGCACGTCGCCGCTGGCGCGGTCGAGTTCGCCGATGACAGTCATCGGCGGCTGGTCGTAGTCCTTGATCGCAGTGCTTTCGCGCAGGAACTCGGGGTTGACCGCCACGCCGAAATCGACGCCGGCCTTCTTGCCCGAGCAGTCTTCGAGAATCGGGATCACCACGTTCTTGACGGTGCCCGGCAGTACGGTGCTGCGCACCACGATGGTGTGGCGGCTGCTCTTGTCGCGCAGTACCAGACCGATTTCGCGGCACACCGACTCGATGTATTCCAGGCCCAGGTCGCCGTTCTTCTTGCTCGGCGTACCGACGCAGATCATCGACACGTCGCTGTCGCGAATGGCCTGGGCAAAATCGGTGGTGCCCCGCAGGCGCTGGTTGGCAATGCCTTGCTGCAACAGAGCCTCGAGGCCCGGTTCCACGATGGGGGATTTGCCCTGGTTGATCAGGTCGATCTTGGTCGCCGATACATCCACGCCGATCACTTCATGGCCCCGGGCGGACAGGCAGCCCGCACAGACCGCACCTACATAACCCAAACCAAAGATGCTGATA
This sequence comes from Pseudomonas sp. PS01300, assembly GCF_029960155.1. Lineage (NCBI taxonomy): Bacteria > Pseudomonadati > Pseudomonadota > Gammaproteobacteria > Pseudomonadales > Pseudomonadaceae > Pseudomonas > Pseudomonas sp. PS01300. Next base: position 16,174 of record NZ_JASCPN010000043.1, read on the forward strand.
CGCATCGCATTCACCTCATGTGTTTATCATGTCGGCGCACAACTAAGCGCCAGACCGGGTTGGTTGACCAGCAAATTCAGGGTGCACGGAAGTGTCACGGTTAAACCGCTAACTGCCGGCAGGCAAATTAAATTGGAGTGCGAAAAATAAACGGCACTCAAGTTGGCGGCTAATGGCCATTTACATTAGGGGGTGAGCCCTGGACGGTATCCGTCTTTATTGCAGTACCCACTGCGTGTACTGCTGTGCTTGTTATTTCAAGTGGATTAAATCCTTTGAAATCAACCACTAGGACGATTTTTAAGGGTGCTCTCTCCTGGCTTGGACGCGTAATCTTGTCGAACAATTGCGCGGACAATAAAGTGCTTTCAAAACTTCCTGATACTGTCCATTTGTCATGTACGTCATCTCTCACATCCATCACGAGATAATCCGTACCGGTGGTATGAGCGAGCCTCAAGGGGATAAGTTCCAGGCTCGCCCGAGTCGCCGTGAAGGATTTTTTAATATTTCAACAGTTGACGATACTTTCACTTTGATAGCACACGGCAGTTTCGTCCCGTGTCTGTAGGGCAAACTTGGAGGGGGATGTTTTTATGCCAGCATGAAAAAAAATTTCAGGATATTTCGTCAGAAAACTACGAACGGTCTTATGACGTTTGGCGATAGGGCTAGAGGGGGTGGTTTTTTGGCGCCACGGGATTGGCGCCTGGCGGGCTGTGAGGACGCCATCGCGAGTCAAGCCCGCGCCCGCAAGGATTCAGGTGATCCCGGTGGGAGCGGGGGGACCCGCGATGCTTTCTACTCGGCCGGGTGGTCGCGCAGGAACACCAGGTTGTCCGGTTTGGACTGCTCGGCACTGTAGTAGTAGCCCTGCACGTCGAACTGCTTGAGCCGCTCGGGGTCGTCGATGCGCTCCTGGGTCACGAAGCGGGTCATCATGCCCCGCGCCTTCTTGGCATAGAAGCTGATGATCTTGTACTGGCCATTCTTGAAGTCGCGAAACTCGGTGTTGATCACCCGCGCCTTCAACGCGCTGCGCTTGACCGCCGAGAAGTACTCGTTGCTGGCCAGGTTCAGCAGCAGGTCGTCGCCTTGCTCGGCCAGCGCCTGGTTCAGCCACTCGCTGATGCGCGTGCCCCAGAAGGCGTAGAGGTCCTTGCCGCGGGCGTTGGCCAGCTTGGTGCCCATCTCCAGCCGGTAGGGCTGCATCAGGTCCAGCGGACGCAGCAGGCCGTACAGCCCCGACAGCATGCGCAGGTGCTGCTGGGCATAGGTGAAGTCGTCTTCGCTCAGGCTCTGTGCATCCAGGCCGGTGTACACGTCGCCCTTGAACGCCAGCAGCGCCTGCTTGGCGTTGGCCGGGGTGAAGTTCGGGGTCCAGCTGCCGAAGCGCGCGGCATTGAGGCCGGCCAACTTGTCCGAGAGGTGCATCAGGTCGCTGATCTGCTGCGGCGAAAGTTCGCGCAGTTGCAGGATCAGTTCCTGGGAGTCGTCCAGGTATTGCGGCAGGGTGTGCCGCTGGGTAACGGGCGGGGTGTCGTAATCGAGGGTCTTGGCGGGTGAGATCACCGTCAGCATGAGGTCGGCTCCTTGAATCGTGGCGTCGATTCTACGGGCGGGGGGCGCCGATCTCCAGCTATCGCGCCAATAGCCAAGACCCTGGCGGCGCTTGGCGCTATAGTGCGCGGCGAGAAAATGGAGAGTGTGATCGTGCGCATAGCCCTTCTTTTACTGGCCGGCCTGCTGAGCACGCTGGTGCACGCTGCCCCGATCGAGCTGGCCCGGTTCGACCGCAGCGTGTGGCCCGAACAACTCGACAGCCCGGCCCTGTTCGATGTGGCCTCGCGTGCCGAAATCCTCAGCTTTGCCCGCGTGCTGTATGACAGCGAGGCCCTGAGCGAGGCGCAGCTGGCCGAGCGCCTGAACCTTCGCCAGGTCAACCTGGTGACGCTGAATGCCTTGCGTCAGCGCCTGTGGCAGCGGCTGTGGCGCAACTATGACCTGGCCCAGCAGAGCTGCGAGCAGGACGCCTCGTTCTGTTACGCCATCGACAGCCTGCCGGACCTGCGCCAGCAGGCGGGCAAGTTCAGTGTTGCAGACGATTCGTTCTACGCCGGTTGGGCGCAGCCAAGCCGGCGTTTTCACGAGTACTACCTGAACGAGCAATTGCGCAAGGCGGCGCTGTTTACCCAGACCTCCAGCGAGGTGGAGCGGTTTTCCGACCAGGAGCGCGATGGCCAGGCACTCAACGACCGGCTGTTCGTGATCAGCTTCGATGGCGGCCCGGGGCCGGCTACCGAGGCGCTGACCGACTACCTGCGCCGGCAGAAGCTTGGCGGGCTGTTCTTCGTGGTGGGCAAGAACCTGCAGGCGCGCCGCGACCAGACCTCGGCCGCAGCGCTGCAGCAACTGTATGCCGGGCAGTGCGTGGGGCTGCAGGGCTGGCAGTACAGCTCGCATGCGCAGTGGACCGGCTGGCAGGACTCGGTGGTCTCCAGCCGGGCACTGGTGCAGAGCAGCCTGCCCGAGGCATTCGTGCCGCTGTTTCGCCCGCCCTACGGGCAGCGCCGCGCCGACAGTGCGGCGTTTTTTGCCGGCCAGCAGCTGCAGGTGATGTTGTGGGATATCGACGCCCAGGACCAGGCTGGGTTGAATGCCGAGCAGTCGGCGCAGCGAGTACTGAGCCTGATGCTGCTGTGGCGCCGCGGGGTGATCCAGTTTCATGACGGCCAGCCCAGGGCCCAGGCGGCGATCGACTGGTTGCTGCAGCACACGGCCCAGAGCGGGATTGGCTGGGGCAACTGCCGGGAATTTGCCGAAACCCCGTAATCGCTGGGCGCGGCGGCACCCGGCGGAAAAAATCGCCAGGCGTTCATCGGGGTTTGATCATTAACTGTAGTGGTGCTTGCGGCTCACGCCAAGGGCTTGACCGCACAACGAAAAATAAACTTCAAAAAAACGTAAAAACGCTTTTTATCGTCACGGGTTTTGCGGTATCAAGAAGTCAGACCGCCGAACCCTGCAGCACAGGTGGCGTACTAATGGCCCCTCCTTTGTTCGCAGCTTCCCTACCGTAACGACGCGGCCAGGGGGAGACCGGCGGTCACTTCGCGGCGCAGCACCGCCCAGGTATTGCGTCGTCTGGCCCCTACAAAGGTGACCGAGTATGGATGATCAAGGACGTAACGTTTCTTCCAACCAGCCAATCCTTTACGTGCTCGATACCAATGTTCTGATTCACGATCCGAACGCCTTGCTGAATTTCGAGGAACACCACGTCGCGCTGCCGATGACCGTGCTCGAGGAGCTCGACAAACTCAAGACCGGCAAACACACGATCGCCGCCGAATGCCGCCAGGCCATTCGTCTGATCGACCAGACCCTGGGCGATGCCACGCCCGAGGATGTCGAGCAGGGCGTACCGATCCAGCGCGGCAAGAGCGGCCCCAAGGGCTTCCTGTCGATCCTGATGACCCCACGCGCCGAACCCAACCGGCTGCTGCCCGAACACCTCAACGACAACATCATCATCAACCAGTTGCTCGAGCTGCGTAGCCGGCGCAAGGAACTGGACGTGGTGCTGGTGACCAAAGACATCAACATGCGCCTCAAGGCCCGCGCCTGCGGTATCGCCGCCGAGGACTACAGTACCGATCAGCTGGTCGACGACGTTTCGTTGCTGCCCAAGGGCTACCATTCGGTCAGCGGCTCGTTCTGGGACCGCGTCAACAAGGTCGAGACCCGCCAGGAGCGCGGGCGCACCTGGCACCGCGTGCAGCTGGCCGACAACCTGCCGGCGGTTCACATCAACGAGTTCATCATCGACGAGCAGGGCTTCGTCGGCTGGGTCAAGGGCATCCGTGACAGCGAGTTGCTGCTGCTCGACCTGCATCAGGAGCCACTGCTGCACCAGGAAGCCTGGGGCCTGAAACCGCGTGACATCCATCAGGGCCTGGCGCTGTTCGCCCTGCTCGACCCCGACATCCACCTGGTCAACCTCACCGGTGCCGCAGGTTCGGGCAAGACCATCCTGGCACTGGCCGCAGCCATCGAGCAGACCATGGTCAGCAAGCGCTATCGGCGCATCATCGCCACCCGCAGCGTGCAGGGGCTGGACCAGGAAATCGGCTTCCTGCCGGGCACCGAAGCGGAAAAAATGGAGCCCTGGCTGGGGGCGATCACCGACAACCTCGAAGCCTTGCACATGGACGACGAAAACACCCATGGCAGCGTCGAGTACATCCTCGAGCGCGTGCCGTTGCAGTTCAAGTCGCTCAACTACATTCGCGGTCGCAGCTTCCAGCAGAGCCTGATCCTGATCGACGAATGCCAGAACCTCACCCCGCACCAGATGAAGACCATCATCACCCGTGCCGGGGCCGGTTCCAAGGTGATCTGCCTGGGCAACCTGGCGCAGATCGACACCCCTTACCTGTCCGCCACCAGCTCGGGCCTGACCTACCTGACCGAGCGCTTCAAGGACTTCCCCAACGGCGTGCACATCACCCTGCAGGGCGTGCCGCGTTCGGTCCTGGCCGAATACGCCGAATCCCACCTGTAACCCCTGCCACCGGGCGGCCTTGCGCCGCCCGGTTTTTTCCGCTGCCTAATGTTGACCCCTGGGTTTACAATCGGTGCTCCTGATCAGGAGTAACCCTGTGCTGACTCATCTCGATTCCCAAGGTCGGGCCAACATGGTCGACGTCACCGACAAAGCCGTCACCTCGCGCGAGGCGGTGGCCGAAGCGCGGGTGCGCATGCTCCCGCAAACCTTGCAGATGATCGTGGCTGGCGGCCACCCCAAGGGCGACGTGTTTGCCGTGGCGCGCATTGCCGGCATCCAGGCGGCGAAGAAGACCAGCGATCTGATCCCGCTGTGCCACCCGTTGATGCTCACCAGCGTCAAGCTCGAGCTGGTTGGCGAAGGCGACGACACGGTGCATATCGTGGCGCGCTGCAAGCTGGCCGGGCAGACCGGCGTCGAGATGGAGGCCCTGACGGCCGCCAGTGTGGCGGCGCTGACGATCTACGACATGTGCAAGGCCGTGGACCGGGGCATGACCATCCACAGCGTGCGTGTGCTGGAAAAACTGGGCGGTAAGAGCGGGCACTACCAGGTGGAGGCGCCATGAACATCGACGTGGTGTATTTCGCGCGGTATCGCGAGGCGCTGGAAAGCGACGGCGAACGCCTCGACGGGCCGTTCGACAGCGTCGACGATGTGCGCAAGGCCCTGGTGGCACGCGGGGAGGGGTACGCGATGCTGGGCGAGCAGAACCTGATGTGCGCGCGCAACCAGGAGTTGTGCAGGCTCGACGAGCCGGTGGCCGACGGCGACGAAGTGGCGTTCTTTCCGCCCGTGACCGGGGGCTGAGGTGGGCGTTCGAGTGCAGGCCGGCGCGTTCGACCCCGGTGCCGAGACCAATGCGATGCACGCGGCCAACGTCGGGGTGGGCGCGGTGGTGTCGTTTGTCGGCTATGTGCGCGACTTCAACGACGGTCGCGAGGTGGCGGGGATGTTCCTGGAGCATTACCCGGGCATGACCGAAAAGGCCCTGGCCAAGATCGTGCTGGAGGCCGAGCAGCGCTGGCCTTTGCTCAAGGTCGAAGTGCTGCACCGTATCGGCGCATTGCAGCCGGGCGAGCCGATCGTGTTCGTGGGGGTAGCCAGTGCGCACCGGCAGGCGGCGTTCCAGGCGTGCGACTTCGTGATGGACTATCTCAAGACCCGCGCGCCGTTCTGGAAGAAGGAGCAGACCGGCGAGGGGCCGCGCTGGGTCGAGGGGCGCCAGAGTGATGCGGACGCGGCGGGGCGTTGGTAGACGCGCCGCCGGCAAGGCTGGCACCTGCAACGGTGCGGTGCCGCGAATCGGTTGAAAATTAATACACAAAAGTCCAGTATGGAATTATAAGTACAAAATAGTTCCAGGCTGCCTTGTGCCCGCCGCTTTTTCCTCTGTCTTGCAACACACCCCAACAACGAGCGAGAGAGACCGCTGATGAAAACCCCATCCCTGTTGGCTGCGCTGGCGTTGAGCCTGTTTGCCGCCGCCCCGTCGTTCGCCGCTGAAAAGACCCTGCGCATCGGTATCGAAGCCGCCTACCCACCGTTCGCGTTCAAGACCGCCGACGGCGCTATCAGTGGCTTCGACTACGACATCGGCAACGCCCTGTGCGCGCAGATGCAGGTCAAGTGCCAGTGGACCGAACAGGAATACGACGGCCTGATCCCGTCGCTCAAGGTCAAGAAGATCGACGCCGCCCTGTCGTCGATCACCATCACCGAAGACCGCAAGAAGTCGGTGGACTTCACCCACAAGTACTACTTCACCTCCGCACGCCTGGCCATGAAGGTCGGCAGCCAGGTCGATGACGACTTCGCCAACCTCAAGGGCAAGCGCATCGGCGTGCAGCGCGCGACCACCACCGACCGCTATGTGACTGCGGAACTGGTGCCCAAGGGCATCGAGATCGTGCGCTACACCAGCAACGAGGAAATCTTCATGGACCTGGTGGCCGGTCGCCTGGACGGTGTGTTCGCTGACACCATCCCGCTTGAACAGGGCTTCTTGGAGACGCCCAAGGGCCAGGGTTACGGGTTTGTCGGGCCAGAGCTGAAAGACCCCAAGTACGTGGGTGAGGGCGCCGGGATCGCGGTGCGCAAGGGCAACGCCGAACTGGTGGCCCAGTTGAACGCGGCCATCGACGCCATTCGCGCCAATGGCGAGTACCAGAAGATCCAGGCCAAGTACTTCAAGTCCGACATCTACGGCGACTGACCGTCGCCTGCCCGAGGCCTGAGTTCGTTCAGGCCTTGAGCTCCTTGAGGTGCTTGTACACCGTGGCCCGGCCCATGTTCAGCACGTTGGCCACGTAGTTGGCGGCGCTCTTGCCGCGAAACGCACCCTCGGCGTGCAGGGCCAGCACCAGTTCGCGCTTGTGGTCGCGATTCAGGTTGCTCAGTGCCAGCTGGCGCTCGCGCAGCCAGCTGTTGAGAAACGTGTTGATGCGCTCCTGCCAGTCATCGCGAAACAGCGCGTCGGGCTGGGCGATCAGCCGGGTGGGCGAGAGAAACAGGTCCAGCGCCGCCTTGGCGTTTTCGAACATCGAGATGTTCAGGTTGATGCACAGCACGGCCTGCGGCTTGCCTTGGGCGTCGCGCAGCACGGTGCTGAGCGAGCGGATCTTCTGCCCGTCCCAATTGAGCTTTTCGTAGGGGCCGATGTTGGTTTCGTCGGTACCTGCCTCGAACATGTCTTCCAGGGCCGCATCGTCGCCGATCTCGCGCTTGGACAGGTTATTGGCGATGTAGTCGATCTTCTGGCTGCGCAGGTCGTGCAGCACCACCTCGGCGTGGGGGAAGAACAGCGTGGCGATGGCGTCGGCAATCGCGCGAAAGTTGCTCAGGGCGGGGTCGTGGGGCGGTATCGGCATGCAGGCGGGCTCCAGGCGGTGTCAGCGCCCTAGGCGAAGGGCGCTGGGAGTGTGCCGCAAACGCGGGCGGGCGTCACCCGTGCAGGCGGTACAGGGCGTTGGCCAGGGCGATGTCTTCCAGGCCCAGGCCGATGGAGCGGAAGAAGGCATGGCGCTGGTAGGTCGGGCGCGGCGCCTGCTCGCTGAGCAACTGGGCCAGGTCGCCGATGATGGCGTCGGCCTGCCAGCCGTGCTGCTCGCTGGCGATGCGCATCTCGCCGGCCGAGCCGGGTGTGGTCAGGCGGTAGTCGCAGTACACGTCCATGTTGGTCAGGCACTCGGGCGGCACTTCGTGGGCGCGTACCGCGTTGGTGCTGATCGAGGTGATCAGGGCCGGCTTGCTCAGCTGGCGCGGGTCGATCACAGGCTTTGCCGACGAGGTGCACAGCATGATCACGTCGGCGTCGTGCAGTGCTGATTGCAGGTCGTCCACCAGGCTCAGGCGCGGGTCGAGTGCACCGAGGGCTTCGCGCTGCTCGGCGCTTTTATCCTTGAGGCCTGGCGAGTGCAGGCGGATGTCCTGCCAGTCGCGCACGCCGCGTACATAGTGCAGGTGGGCCTGGGCGATGGGGCCGCTGCCGATCACGGTCAGGCGCCTGGCGCTGGTGGGGGCCAGGGCGTCGACCGCGACGGCGGTGGTGGCAGCGGTGCGTGCGGTGGTCAGTTCGCCGGCGTCGCACAATAGCAGTGGCTGGCCGCTGTCCATGGACATCAGCAATGTCCAGGCGGTGATCAGCGGCGCGCCTTCGCGCACGATGTAGGGCGAGGTCTTGACGCCGTAGACGCGGTCTTCGGCGAGCACCCCGCCGTAGTTGATGAAGTCGCCCCTGCCGGCCGGGAACTCCACCAGCTGTTGCGGCGGCTGCACGGCCTGGCCGGCGGCCAGGTCACGGAACAGCTTGCGCAGGATCTGCGGCACGTCCACCTGCGCGAGCAGTTGGCGGGCCAGGGGCTGGTCGATCACGCGTGGGGTAGACATGCGGCGCTCCATTTGAACTATTTTGTCTATTATGGACAAATAGTTTAATTGCGCCAACCCTATCGCGGGTCGAGCCCGCCCCCACAATCATTACTGTTGTCGCTGTGGGAGCGGGCTTGACCCGCGATGAGCCAGCCCGGTCAGCGCAAAAAAAAACGCAGCCGGCGAGGGCTGCGTTTTCTGTCCATCAATCGACTCAGTGATGCTTGCGCGCCACCGGCTTGAGCAGCTCGGTCGGCGGGGTCTCGCAACTGATCTTGCGCCCCAGCAATGCCTCGATACCCGGCAGCTGGTACGAATCGTCCTCACCGGCGAAGCTGATCGACACGCCACTGGTACCCGCACGGCCGGTACGGCCGATACGGTGCACGTAGTCGTCCGGGTCTTCGGGCAGGGTGAAGTTGATCACGTGGCTGATGCCGTCGATGTGGATCCCGCGACCGGCCACATCGGTGGCCACCAGCACGGTGACCCGGCCTTCGCGGAAATTCTCCAGGGTCTTGATGCGCTTGTGCTGCGGCACATCGCCCGACAATTGCGCGGCATTCACGCCGTCACGCACCAGGCGCTCTTCGATACGGCGCACCTCGTCCTTGCGGTTGGCGAACACGATGACCCGCTCCCACTTGTTCTCGGTCACCAGGTTGTACAGCAGCTTGTACTTGTCGGCACCGGCTACCGCATACACATGCTGCTCGACGGTTTCGCTGGCAACGTTCTCCGGCTCGATCTCGACGATGGCCGGGTCGGTGGTCCACTGTTGCGCCAGGTTCATCACGTCTTCGGTGAAGGTGGCCGAGAACAGCAGCGTCTGGCGCTCGCTCTTGGGCGGGGTCTGGCGGATGATCTGGCGAACCTGCGGGATGAAGCCCATGTCGAGCATGCGGTCGGCTTCGTCCAGCACCAGCACCTCGACCATGTCCAGGTGCGCTTCGCCGCGCTGGTTGAAGTCCAGCAGGCGACCCGGGGTGGCCACCAGGATGTCGCAGTGGCGTGCCTCAAGGGCCTTGAGCTGCTTGTCGAAGTCCATGCCACCGACGAACGTCATCACGTTCAGGCCGGTGTACTTGGTCAGCTCGGCGGCGTCCTTGGCGATCTGCACCACCAGTTCGCGGGTAGGGGCGATGATCAGCGCCCGCGGCTCGCCCATGTAGCGCTCTTTGGGCGGCGGGGTCTGTTGCAGCTGGCTGATGATCGAGATCAGGAACGCGGCGGTCTTGCCGGTGCCGGTCTGGGCCCGGCCGATCGCATCCTTGCCACGCAGGGTGAAGCCCAGTACTTCGGCCTGGATCGGCGTGCAGTACGGGAAGCCCAGGTCGTGGATGGCATGCATCAGCTCGGGCGAGAGCTTGAAGTCGTGGAAGCGGGTCTTGCCCTCTTGCGGTTCCACCACAAAGTCTTCCAGTTTCCAGGTGCTGGCCTGGGGTTTTGGCTTGCGCTCGCGGCGCGGCTTGGCCTCGACCGGTTTGCTCGCCGGTTGCTCCAGGGGTTTTTCCGCCGGCTTTTCGGCGCGCGCTGGCGCGGCGGCTTCGGTCTGAGCCTTGAGCGGCGCGGCGGGAGCCGGGGCCTTGGGTGCTGCGGGCGGCTGCACGGTAGCAACGCTTTCGGTGGCGAGTTGCTCAACCTCGCTCTTTCCGAACATCTTCTTGAGTGCTTTGAGCACGGTCATCTCATCAATTGGTTAAGGAATGTACGCCGGCCAGTGTAATGCAAGATTCGGGCGCGGCGTAGTGGATTGCTCCGACAACTACAGGCAAGGCGTTTTTTAGCGCAGACGCTCGATCAGCCAGGCGCCGATGTCCTGGATTTCCTCGGGCAGCACGGCGTGTTCCATCGGGTATTCCTTCCACTGCACGGTGACGCCCCAGCTGTTCAGGTACTCGAAGGCGGCACGCCCCATGGACGGGATGACCACCGGGTCGTACACGCCGTGCAGGCACAGCGCCGGAATGCGCTGCTGGCTGGCGCTGAGCACGGTGCTGTCGGTGAAGGTCGGGGCGTAGGTGGAAAGGGCCATTACCCCGCCCAGCGTCTCCTGCCACTTTACATAGGCGGTGTGCAGAACCACTGCACCGCCCTGGGAGAAGCCGGCCAGGATGATGCGCGACAGGGCGACGCCCTTGGCCTGTTCCTGCTTGATCAGGTCGATGACTGCCTGTGCCGAGGCGTCGAGTTGCGCTTCGTCGATGGCGCGTGCACCCGGCGTCAGCGCCTTGATGTCGTACCAGCTGGGCATGGCGTAGCCATTGTTGATGGTGACTGGCTGGGTGGGTGCCTGCGGCATCACGAAGCGCGTGCTCAGCAGCACTTCCTGCAGGGCTTCGGCCACCGGCATGAAGTCATAGCGGTCGGCGCCCAGGCCATGCAGCCAGATGACACAGGCGTCGGCGGTTTTCTGGGGTTCGAGAATCAGGGGATTGGTCATGACTGCTCCGAAAAAGTGCACGCAGGCCGGGGTGCGTGCTTGAAGAAAGGCATCGCTGGCGTTGCGTGCAAGGCTGTCACAGAACAGTCGGTTGTGCCAATCACCCGCCGCACCCCGGTGCTGCGCCGATGCGGCGTCAGGCCGGCGCGGCCAGGGGTCAGTCCTCTTCCTTGGGCGCGGGTGCAGGCGGTGGACGCAGGCCGATCTCGGCGATCAGCTTCAGCGGCTTGCCGTTGCGCACCACTTCGATGGCCACCTTGTCGTTGGGCTTGATCCGCGCCACCTGGTTCATCGAGCGCCGACCATCGCCGGCCGGTTCGCCATTGATGCTCAGAATCACGTCACCCAGCTGCAGGCCGGCCTTCTGCGCCGGCCCGTCGCGGAAGATGCCCGCCACCACGATGCCTGGCCGGCCCTGCATGCCGAACGACTCGGCCAGCTCCTGGCTCAGCGGTTGCACCTCGATGCCCAGCCAGCCGCGAATCACCTGGCCATGCTCGATGATCGACTTCATCACCTCCAGCGCCAGCTTGGTGGGGATGGCGAAGCCGATGCCTTGCGAGCCGCCGGACTTGGAGAAGATCGCGGTGTTGATGCCGGTCAGGTTGCCATTGGCATCCACCAGCGCGCCACCGGAGTTGCCCGGGTTGATGGCCGCGTCGGTCTGGATGAAGTCTTCGTAGTTGTTCAGGCCCAGCTGGTTGCGCCCGGTGGCGCTGATGATGCCCATGGTCACGGTCTGGCCGACGCCGAACGGGTTGCCGATGGCCAGCGCCACATCACCGATGTGGATGTTGTCCGAGCGCCCGATGGTGATCGAGGGCAGGTTCTTGAGGTCGATCTTGAGCACGGCCAGGTCGGTTTCCGGGTCGCTGCCGATCACCCGTGCCAGGGTCTCGCGGCCGTCCTTGAGCGCCACCACGATCTGGTCGGCGCCGGAGGTCACGTGGTTGTTGGTCAGCAGGTAGCCCTCCGGGCTCATGATCACCGCCGAGCCCAGGCTCGATTCCCAGCGCCGCTGCTTGGGCAGGTTGTCACCGAAGAAGCGGCGGAACTGTGGGTCTTCGAACAGCGGGTGCGCGGTCTTGTTGACCACCTTGGTGGTGTACAGGTTGGCCACTGCGGGGGCCGCATTGCTCACCGCATCGGCATACGACACGGGGCCCTGCATCAGCCGCGTGGTCTGCGGCGCCTGCTGCAGGTTGACGTCCTGGCTGGGCAGGCCGACCCATTGGGGAAATTGCTGGATGACCAGCAGGGCGATCAGTACGCCGGTGACCAGTGGCCAGGCAAAGTAACGCAGAGCCTTGAACATGAGATGGATCCTGGGAGGTGGCCAGAGCCGATGCCGCAGTGGGGAGTAGATGAACGCGCGCGATCATACTGCGGCAAGGCCCGTGCAGGAACTGCTAAATCACGTCGAGCCATGACGGTCATGGCGCCGCGCCCCCGGGCAGTTGCCGTCGGTTTCCCCAAAAACGGTCGACGGCTCATAATGGCGGCCATTATACGAGGCCTTGTGCCACGCTGAACCGCTGAATTGAGGAGTCTTTGCATGGCTGTTGCCCTGAGCACCCTGGTCGAGGAAGCCGATCGCTACCTTGGCAGCGCAAAAATCCAGGACTACTGCCCCAACGGCCTGCAGGTCGAGGGCAACCCGCAGGTGTCGCGTATCGTCACCGGCGTCACCGCCAGCCAGGCATTGCTGGACGCTGCGGTCGAGGCGGGCGCCGACCTGGTGCTGGTGCACCACGGCTACTTCTGGAAGGGTGAGAACCCCTGCATCACCGGCATGAAGCAGCGCCGCCTCAAGACCCTGCTCAAACACGACCTGAGCCTGCTGGCCTACCACCTGCCGCTGGACCTGCACCCCGAGGTGGGCAACAACGTGCAGCTGGCGCGCCAGCTGGACATCACCGTCGAGGGCCCGCTGGACCCGGCCAACCCGCGGGTGGTGGGCCTGGTGGGCTCGCTGGCCGAACCGATGTCGGCGCGGGATTTCGCGCGCAAGGTCAGCGACGTGATGGGCCGCGAGCCGCTGCTGATCGAAGGCGACGAGGTCATTCGCCGGGTGGGCTGGTGCACCGGCGGCGGCCAGGGCTACATCGACCAGGCGATTGCCGCAGGGGTCGACCTGTACCTGAGCGGCGAGGCGTCGGAACAGACTTTCCACAGTGCTCGCGAGAACGGCATCAGCTTCATCGCCGCCGGCCACCACGCCACCGAGCGTTACGGGGTGCAGGCGCTGGGCGATTACCTGGCACGTCGATTCGCTCTGGAACACCTGTTCATCGACTGCCCGAACCCGATCTGAGGCTAAAACGCCAAGGCATATTCTTATACTGTTTCGTTCTAGTAGCCTGCCTAAATAGAATCGGGTGCTGTGATAAAGTGGCCCGCTCGAACACGGCCCGCTGGCCGTCCATAAGATTGATTTTCCGTGAGTAGCCATGGTCGACAAGCTGACGCATTTGAAACAGTTGGAGGCGGAGAGCATCCACATCATTCGTGAGGTGGCCGCCGAGTTCGACAACCCGGTGATGCTGTACTCGATCGGCAAGGATTCGGCCGTGATGCTGCACCTGGCACGCAAGGCCTTCTTCCCGGGCAAGCTGCCGTTTCCGGTGATGCACGTCGACACCCAGTGGAAATTCCAGGAGATGTACAGCTTCCGCGACAAGATGGTCGAGGAAATGGGCCTGGAGCTGATCACCCACGTCAACCCCGATGGCGTTGCCCAGGGCATCAATCCGTTCACCCACGGCAGTGCCAAGCACACCGACATCATGAAGACCGAGGGCCTCAAGCAGGCGCTCGACAAGCACGGCTTCGACGCCGCCTTCGGTGGCGCGCGCCGCGACGAAGAGAAGTCGCGGGCCAAGGAGCGTGTGTACTCGTTCCGTGACAGCAAGCACCGCTGGGACCCGAAGAACCAGCGCCCAGAGCTGTGGAACGTGTACAACGGCAAGGTCAACAAGGGCGAGTCGATTCGCGTGTTCCCGCTGTCGAACTGGACCGAGCTGGATATCTGGCAGTACATCTACCTCGAAGGCATCCCGATCGTGCCGCTGTACTTTGCAGCCGAGCGCGAAGTGATCGAGAAGAACGGCACCCTGATCATGATCGATGACGAGCGCATCCTGGAGCACCTCTCGGATGAAGAGAAGGCTCGCATCGTCAAGAAGAAAGTGCGTTTCCGTACCCTTGGCTGCTACCCGTTGACGGGCGCGGTGGAGTCGGAGGCCGAGAGCCTGACCGACATCATTCAGGAAATGCTCCTGACGCGCACTTCCGAGCGCCAGGGCCGCGTCATCGACCACGATGGCGCAGGTTCCATGGAAGACAAGAAACGTCAGGGCTATTTCTAAGTTAGGGTCAGACCATGTCGCACCAATCCGAATTGATCAGCGAGGACATCCTCGCCTACCTGGCCCAGCACGAACGCAAGGAACTGCTGCGCTTCTTGACCTGCGGTAACGTCGACGACGGCAAGAGCACCCTGATCGGGCGCCTGCTGCACGACTCCAAGATGATCTACGAAGACCATCTGGAAGCCATTACCCGCGATTCGAAGAAAGTCGGCACCACCGGTGACGACATCGACCTGGCATTGCTGGTCGACGGCCTGCAGGCCGAGCGCGAGCAGGGCATCACCATCGATGTGGCCTACCGCTATTTCTCCACGGCCAAGCGCAAGTTCATCATCGCCGACACCCCGGGCCACGAGCAGTACACCCGCAACATGGCCACCGGTGCGTCCACCTGCGACCTGGCGATCATCCTGGTGGACGCGCGCTACGGCGTGCAGACCCAGACCCGCCGGCACAGCTACATCGCTTCGCTGCTGGGCATCAAGCACATCGTCGTGGCCGTGAACAAGATGGACCTCAAGGGCTTCGACCAGGACGTGTTCGAAGGCATCAAGGCCGACTACCTGAAGTTTGCCGAAGCCATCAACATGACCCCCAGCAGCCTGCACTTCGTGCCGATGTCGGCGCTCAAGGGCGACAACGTGGTCAACCGCAGCGAGCGTTCGCCGTGGTACACCGGCCCTGCGCTGATGGAAATCCTCGAAACCGTGGAAGTGGCGGCCGACCGCAACTTCACCGACCTGCGTTTTCCGGTGCAGTACGTCAACCGTCCCAACCTGAACTTCCGTGGCTTTGCCGGCACCCTGGCCAGTGGCGTGGTACACAAGGGCGACGAGATCGTGGTGCTGCCTTCGGGCAAGAGCAGCCGCGTGAAGTCCATCGTCACCTACGAAGGTGAGCTGGAGCAGGCCGGCCCGGGCCAGGCCGTGACCCTGACCATGGAAGACGAGATCGACATCTCCCGTGGCGACCTGCTGGTGCATGCCGACAACGTCCCGCCGGTGACCGACCAGTTCGACGCCATGCTGGTGTGGATGGCCGAAGAGCCGATGCTGCCGGGCAAGAAATACGACATCAAGCGCGCCACCAGCTACGTGCCGGGCTCGATTGCCAGCATCGCCCACAAGGTCGATGTGAACACCCTGGAACAGGGCGCTGCGAGCGCGTTGCAGCTCAACGAGATCGGCAAGGTCAAGGTGAGCCTGGACGCTCCGATCGCGCTGGACGGCTACGACAGCAACCGCACCACCGGCGCGTTCATCATCATCGACCGCCTGACCAACGGCACCGTGGGCGCGGGCATGATCATCGCGCCACCGGTACTGCCTCACGGCAGCACCGGCCAGCATGGCAGGCAGGCCCACGTGACCACCGAGGAGCGTGCCTTGCGCTTCGGCCAGCAGCCGGCCACCGTGCTGTTCAGCGGCCTGTCGGGCGCGGGCAAGAGCACCCTGGCGTATGCCGTTGAGCGCAAGCTGTTCGACATGGGCCGTGCGGTGTACGTGCTCGATGGGCAGAACCTGCGCCATGACCTGAACAAAGGCCTGCCGCAGGACCGTGCCGGGCGTACCGAGAACTGGCGTCGTGCTGCGCATGTGGCGCGTCAGTTCAACGAAGCGGGCTTGCTGACCCTGGCCGCGTTCGTGGCACCGGATGCCGAAGGCCGTGAACAGGCCAAGGCGCTGATCGGCAAGGAGCGCTTGCTGACCGTTTACGTCCAGGCTTCGCCGTTGGTGTGCCGTGAGCGTGATCCGCAGGGGCTGTACGCGGCCGGTGGCGACAACATCCCGGGCGAGAGCTTCCCGTATGACGTGCCGCAGGATGCGGACCTGGTGATCGACACCCAGAGCGTTGGCGTGGAAGAGGGCGTCAAGCAGGTACTGGAACTGCTGCGCAAGCGTGGCGCGATCTAAGCGCTGCTGCTGAATGAAAAGCCCGCGATGGTGAAGGCCATCGCGGGCTTTTTTGTGGCGGCTGGCCGCTTCGCCGGCAAGGCCGGCTCCTACGGTGAGCGCAAGGCCATGCAGGAGCAGGCCTTGCCGGGGAAGTGCCCAGCGGACACGCCGCTTCAAATATGCTTCTGTGCCACCGGAATCACCCGCTTCTCCTTCACCGCCTTGAACGAGAAGCTCGAATAGATCTCCTTCACCCCCGGCAGCCGCTGCAGTACCTCGCGGGTGAACTCGCCGAACGACTCCAGATCCCGCGCCAGAATCTCCAGCAGGAAGTCATAGCGCCCGGAGATGTTGTGGCACGCCACGATTTCGGGGATATCCATCAGCCGCTGCTCGAATGCCCGGGCCATCTCCTTGCTGTGCGAATCCATCATGATGCTGACGAAGGCGGTCACTCCGAAGCCCAGTGCCTTGGGTGACAGGATGGCCTGATAGCCGGTGATGTAGCCCGACTCCTCCAGCAGCTTGACCCGCCGCCAGCACGGCGAGGTGGTCAGGGCGACGCTGTCGGCGAGCTCGGCCACGGTCAGTCGGGCGTTGTCTTGCAGCGCGGCCAGCAGTGCGCGGTCGGTACGGTCGATGGCGCTAGGCATGTCTTGCCCTCCATAGCCTGTTCTTGTTGTTTTTATGTCAGTGAGCGGCGCTTTTCGTAGGCGTATTTGGAAAAATTTAAGCCGGTCTGTGGAATAAGCTTATAACAAACCACAAGAGGCGGTTGCCATGCACGGCTCCAACAAGCTCCCAGGATTTGCCACCCGCGCCATTCACCATGGCTACGACCCCCAGGACCATGGCGGCGCACTGGTGCCACCGGTCTACCAGACCGCGACGTTCACCTTCCCCACAGTGGAATACGGCGCTGCGTGCTTTGCCGGCGAGCAGGCCGGGCATTTCTACAGCCGCATCTCCAACCCCACCCTCAACCTGCTGGAAGCACGCATGGCCTCGCTGGAAGGCGGCGAGGCCGGGCTGGCGCTGGCCTCGGGCATGGGGGCGATCACGTCCACGCTATGGACACTGCTGCGCCTCGGTGACGAGGTGCTGCTGGGCAACACCCTGTACGGCTGCACCTTTGCCTTCCTGCACCACGGCATCGGCGAGTTCGGGGTCAAGCTGCGTCATGTGGACATGGCCGACCTGCAGGCATTGGAGGCGGCCATGACGCCGGCCACCCGGGTGATCTATTTCGAGTCGCCGGCCAACCCCAACATGCACATGGCCGATATCGCCGGCGTGGCGAAGATTGCGCGCAAGCACGGCGCGACCGTGGTGGTCGACAACACCTACTGCACGCCGTACCTGCAGCGGCCACTGGAGCTGGGCGCCGACCTGGTGGTGCATTCGGCCACCAAGTACCTGAGCGGCCATGGCGACATCACTGCTGGCATTGTGGTGGGCAGCCAGGCACTGGTGGACCGTATACGCCTGCAGGGCCTCAAGGACATGACCGGTGCGGTGCTCTCGCCCCATGACGCCGCACTGCTGATGCGCGGCATCAAGACCCTCAACCTGCGCATGGACCGCCACTGCGCCAACGCTCAGGTGCTGGCCGAGTTCCTCGCCGGGCAGCCGCAGGTGGAGCTGATCCATTACCCGGGCCTGGCGAGCTTCCCGCAGTACACCCTGGCCCGCCAGCAGATGAGCCAGCCGGGCGGCATGATCGCCTTCGAACTCAAGGGCGGCATCGGTGCAGGGCGGCGGTTCATGAACGCCCTGCAACTGTTCAGCCGGGCGGTGAGCCTGGGCGATGCCGAGTCGCTGGCGCAGCACCCGGCAAGCATGACTCATTCCAGCTATACCCCAGAGGAGCGTGCGCATTACGGCATCTCCGAGGGGCTGGTGCGGTTGTCGGTGGGGCTGGAAGACATCGACGACCTGCTGGCCGATGTGCAACAGGCACTCAAGGCGAGTGCCTGAACCCGTCACGGATGAGGTCAATGCAATGGTGGCAATGATGAACCTTGTGCCTGGCGACGGCGTGCCCGGTGACAGCGACCCTGGCGAAACTGCAGAGTGGTTGGAGGCGCTGGAGTCGACCCTGGCGCACTGCGGCCCGGCCCGCGCGCGGTTTCTGCTCGAACAGTTGGAGGCGCATGCCCGCGAACTGGGCCTGGAGCGTGGTGCCCAGCCGTACTCGGCGTACCGCAACACCCTGTCGCTCGAACATCAGGGCGCCTACCCGGGCGACCTGGAACTGGACGAGCGCATCACCAGCATCCTGCGCTGGAATGCCCTGGCGATGGTGGTGCGTGCCAACCATGCCTACGGTGACCTGGGCGGGCACATCGCCAGTTACGCTTCGGCCGCAGAGATCTTCGAGGTGGGGTTTCAGCATTTTTTTCGCGGCGAGGAGGGCGGCGAGCAGCGCACGGCCGACCTGGTGTTCTTCCAGCCACACTCGGCGCCCGGCATCTATGCCCGGGCCTTTCTTGAAGGGCGCCTGAGCGAGGCTCAGCTGGCCAGCTATCGGCAGGAGGTCGCAGGCGATGGCCTGTGCTCCTACCCGCACCCGTGGCTGATGCCCGACTTCTGGCAGTTTCCCACCGGGTCGATGGGCATCGGCCCGCTAAACGCCGTGTACCAGGCGCGCTTCATGCGCTACCTGCAGCACCGCGGCCTGGCCGATACCGCGCAGCGCCATGTGTGGGGCGTGTTCGGCGATGGCGAGATGGACGAGCCCGAATCCATCGCCGGGCTGACGCTGGCGGCCCGTGAGCAACTCGACAACCTGACCTTCATCGTCAACTGCAACCTGCAGCGCCTGGATGGTCCGGTGCGTGGCAATGGCCAGATCATCCAGGAGCTGGAGTCGCTGTTCAGCGGCGCCGGCTGGAACGTGATCAAGGTGTTGTGGGGCTCGGAATGGGATGCGCTGTTTGCCCGCGACAGCGAGCACGTGCTGCTGCGCCAGCTGGCGGCAACCCCCGACGGCCAGTTCCAGACCCTGGGGGCCAATGACGGCGCCTACAACCTCGAACACTTCTTCAACCAGCACCCGGCCTTGCAGCGCCTGGTCGAGCACATGAGCTCGGCCGAGATCAACGCGCTCAAGCGCGGTGGCCATGATTTTCGCAAGCTGTATGCCGCCTTTGCCGCCGCCAAGGCGTGCAAGGGCCGGCCGACGGTGATCCTGGCCAAGACCAAGAAGGGCTACGGCATGAGTGCGGCCGGCGAGTCGCGCATGACCGCGCACCAGGCCAAGAAGCTCGACGTGCAGGCGCTGCTGGCCTTCCGTGACCGCTTCCACCTGCCCTTGAGCGATGCGCAGGTTGAGCAGTTGCAGTTCTACCGGCCAGACGAAAACAGCCGGGAGATGCGCTACCTGCGCGAGCGACGCAATGCCCTGGGCGGCAGCCTGCCGTCGCGGCGGCCCCAGGCGCGCACGCTGCCGGTACCGGCGCTGGAGGTGATGGGCGGTTTTGCGCTGCACGCCGAGGGCAAGGAGATGTCCACCACCATGGCTGCGGTGCGCATGCTCGGTGCCTGGCTCAAGGCCCCGGAACTGGGGCCGCGGGTGGTGCCGATTGTCGCCGATGAAGCGCGCACCTTCGGCATGGCCAGCCTGTTCCGGCAGATCGGCATCTACTCGCCCCATGGGCAGCGTTACGAACCCGAAGATGCCAGTTCGCTGCTCTCCTACAGGGAGTCGCGCGATGGTCAGTTGCTGGAGGAGGGCATCACCGAGGCCGGGGCCCTGTCGTCCTGGGTAGCGGCGGCCACCTCCTATGCGGTGCATGGCGAGCCGATGTTGCCGGTGTACATCTATTACTCGATGTTCGGCTTCCAGCGGGTCGGCGACCTGATATGGGCGGCGGCCGACCAGCGTGCACGGGGCCTGCTGCTGGGGGCCACGGCAGGGCGCACCACCTTGGGCGGCGAAGGCTTGCAGCACCAGGATGGCTCGAGCCTGGTGATGGCGGCCATGGTGCCCAACTGCCGCGCCTGGGAGCCGTGCTTTGCCGGCGAACTGGCGGTGATTCTGGAACACGCGGCGCGGCGCATGCTGGTGGAGCAGTGCGACGAGTTTCACTATGTGGCGGTGATGAATGAAAGTTATCCACACCCCTCCCTGCCACCTGAAGCACATGCGGCAGTGTTGCGCGGGATGTACCGGTTTGCCGAACAGCCGGTGGAGCATGCCCTGGGGCGGGTTCGCCTGCTGGGCTCCGGGGCGATCCTGCGCGAGGTGATCGCCGCGAGCGAGCTGCTGGCGGCGGACTGGGGCATCGCCAGCGAGGTGTTCAGTGTGACCAGCTTCAGCGAACTGGCGCGTGATGCACGGGATGTGCAGCGCGGGCAGCGTCTGGGGCTGGGCGGCAGCAGCCATCTGGCGCAGTGCCTGGTGGGGGATGCGCCGGTGATTGCCGCGACCGATTATGTACGTGCCTGGCCGCAGCTGATTGCCGAGTACGTGCCGGCGCCGTACGTGACGCTGGGCACCGACGGCTTCGGGCGCAGCGATACGCGCCAGCGGTTGCGCCAGTTCTTCGAGGTGGACCGCTTCAGTGTGGTGCTGGCCAGCTTGCAGGCGCTGGTGGATGACGGGCTGCTGGAGGTCGATGTGATGGCGCAGGCACGGGCCAGGTATCCGGCGCTGGATGCGGCGGGGCCCTGGTATCGTTGATGTGAGGGGATGAAAAAAGGGGCCGGTGATCGGCCCCTTTTTTCTTTGTGTCGGATGGTTGGGTGTGGCATTCGCCGGCAAGGCCGGCTCCAGCAGGAGCGCGCCATGCCAGTGACGGGGCCGCTGCGATCAGCGCTTGAGCCCGTAATGCTCATCCAGCATGCCCGGGGTGTTCGGTGCCTTGGGCGCGTAGTCGCGTGGCACTTCGGTGTCCTTGGGCGGGGTCAGACGGTCACGCGGGCCCTGCGCTTCGGAGTGCAGTGCGGCCAGCAGGCGCTGACGGGTCTGTTCGTCCAGGGCCAGACGGTTGGCGCCTTCGGCCAGGTGGTCCTGCACTTCCTGGTAGCTCTGGGTCAGCTTCTTGACCAGCGCCGCGGTGCTGTTGAAATGGGTCACCACTTCACTCTGATAACTGTCAAAACGTTCCTGGATATCGTCCAGCTGCCGCTGGGTGCTGCTCGGGGCGGCATTGGGCAAGAGGCGGGCGACCAGGAAACCAACGACTACACCCACTACCAGGGCCAGGGTCGGCAACAACCAAACTAAGAGCGAGAGTTCCACGAGTCCTTCCTCTATAAACGGCTTTGCTTTACGTTAACGGCTCGGACCTGCGCTGTATACCGCGAGCGATCGCAAATATCTCAGACAGAATCATCAGCTAGACGAGTCGACCCCTCCAGAGGTCACGGAGTTCACCCTTGCTTATCCGCGAAACCCCCGTATTCATCGATGGCCCGGTTGGCCAGCTGGAAGCCCTGTACCTGGACGTGGCAGACCCTCGCGGCATCGTCCTGCTGTGCCACCCCAACCCCGTGCAGGGCGGCACCATGACCAACAAGGTGGTGTCGATGCTGCAGCGCACCGCACGCGATGCCGGCTACATCACCCTGCGCTTCAACTACCGCGGTGTAGGCCAGAGCGCTGGCAGCCATGACATGGGCAGCGGCGAAGTCGACGATGCACAGGCCGCTGCAACCTGGCTGCGCGAAAAACATCCCGAATTACCTTTGACGCTGATGGGCTTCTCCTTCGGCGGCTTCGTCGCGGCCAGCCTCGGCGGCCGGCTCGAAGCCCAGGGCGTCACGCTCAAGCACCTGTTCATGGTAGCCCCGGCAGTGATGCGCCTTGGCGGTACCGACGGTCTGCCGCAGGCAGGTGCCTTGAGCGTGATCCAGCCCGAAGCCGACGAGGTGATCGATCCGCAGATCGTCTACGCCTGGTCCGATGCACTGGCGCGCCCCCATGAGCTGCTGAAAGTGGCAGAATGCGGTCACTTTTTTCACGGCAAGCTGACCGACCTCAAGGATCTGGTGCTGCCACGCCTTTCGAACTGATACAAGCCTGATAAGCGATTACCCATGACCACTCGTATCCTTACCGGTATCACCACCACGGGCACGCCGCACCTTGGCAACTATGCCGGTGCCATCCGCCCGGCGGTCCTCGCCAGCCAGCAGCCGGGCGTCGACTCGTTCTACTTCCTGGCCGACTACCATGCGCTGATCAAGTGCGACGACCCGCAGCGCATCCAGCGCTCGCGTCTGGAAATCGCCGCCACCTGGCTGGCCGGCGGCCTGGACCCGGAACGCGTGACTTTCTACCGCCAGTCCGACATTCCCGAGATCCCCGAGCTGACCTGGCTGCTGACCTGCGTGGCGGCCAAGGGCCTGCTCAATCGCGCGCATGCCTACAAGGCCTCGGTGGACAAGAACCTGGAAAGCGGCGAAGACCCGGATGCGGGCGTGAGCATGGGCCTGTACAG
This sequence comes from Pseudomonas sp. PS01300, assembly GCF_029960155.1. Classification (NCBI taxonomy): domain Bacteria; kingdom Pseudomonadati; phylum Pseudomonadota; class Gammaproteobacteria; order Pseudomonadales; family Pseudomonadaceae; genus Pseudomonas; species Pseudomonas sp. PS01300. The sequence continues at coordinate 38,766 of NZ_JASCPN010000043.1, forward strand.
CTATCCGGTGCTGATGGCGGCGGACATCCTGATGTTCAATGCCAACAAGGTGCCGGTGGGGCGCGACCAGATCCAGCACGTGGAAATGGCCCGTGATATCGGGCAGCGCTTCAACCACCTGTTCGGCCAGGGCAAGGACTTCTTCGCCATGCCCGAGGCGCTGATCGAGGAAAGCGTGGCCACCTTGCCGGGCCTGGACGGTCGCAAGATGTCCAAGAGCTACGACAACACCATCCCGCTGTTCACCAGTGCCAAGGAGATGAAGGACGCGATCTCGCGCATCGTCACCGACTCGCGCGCGCCGGGCGAGGCCAAGGACCCGGACAACTCGCACCTGTTCACCCTGTTCCAGGCCTTTGCCACCGCCGAGCAAGCCGAAGCCTTCCGCAGCGAGCTGCTGCAGGGGCTGGGCTGGGGCGAAGCCAAGCAGCGCCTGTTCCAGCTGGTCGACGGCCAGTTGAGCGCGCCGCGCGAGCATTACCACCAGCTGATTTCCCGCCCGGCGGACCTGGAGGACATTCTTCTGGCCGGCGCGCAGAAGGCCCGCAGGATCGCCACGCCGTTTCTTGAGCAACTGCGCGAAGCAGTGGGCCTGCGCTCGTTCCGCAGCACGGTTCAGGTCAGCGGTGAAACCAGGAAGAAGGCGGTCAAGGCGGCACGCTTCGTGAGCTTCCGTGAAGAGGACGGCAGCTTCCGCTTCCGCCTGCTGGCAGCCGACGGCGAGCAGTTGCTGCTGTCGCGCAGCTTTGCCGATGGCAAGGCGGCCGGTGCGGTGAGCAAGCAGTTGCAACTGGGCCAGCCGCTGGATGTACGTGACGAAGGCCTGGGCTTCAGCCTGTGGCTGGAAGGCGAGTGCGTGGCCGACGGCCCGCAGTTCGCCGATGCCACGGCGCGCGATGCCGCCATCGAGAGCCTGCGCGCTGCCTTGCAGCCCCAGCAGGACTGACCGTCAATCGCAAGTCTGATTGCCATTACCCGGGGCCGTCGCTACAGTGACGGCCCGCTTTTGTTGCCTTGCTAACGAATTATGACGCCCCTAGAACGATATCAAGCAGATCTGAAACGTCCCGAATTCTTCCATGACGCGGCGCAGGAAACAGCGGTGCGTCACTTGCAGCGCCTGTACGACGACCTGGTCGCGGCGCACAACAGCAAGCCGGGTGTGTTCGGCAAGCTGTTCGGCAGGAAAGAGCAGGCGCCCGTCAAGGGCCTGTATTTCTGGGGTGGGGTAGGGCGCGGCAAGACCTACCTGGTCGATACGTTCTATGAGGCGCTGCCTTTCCCGCAGAAGGTGCGTACGCACTTCCACCGCTTCATGAAGCGCGTGCACGAGGAAATGAAGACTCTCAAGGGCGAGAAGAACCCGCTGACCATCATTGCCAAGCGGTTCTCCGACGAGGCGCGGGTGATCTGCTTCGACGAGTTCTTCGTGTCCGATATCACCGACGCGATGATCCTTGGCACCCTGATGGAGGAGCTGTTCAAGAACGGCGTGACCCTGGTGGCCACCTCCAACATCGTGCCGGACGGCCTGTACAAGGACGGCCTGCAGCGTGCGCGCTTCCTGCCGGCAATTGCCCTGATCAAGCAGAACACCGACATCGTCAACGTCGACAGCGGCGTGGACTATCGCCTGCGTCACCTGGAGCAGGCCGAGCTGTTCCACTTCCCGCTGAATGAAGCGGCCCACGAAAGCCTGCGCAAGAGCTTTCGCGCATTGACGCCGGAATGCACCCAGGCGGTGGAAAACGACGTGCTGATGATCGAGAACCGCGAGATCCGTGCGCTGCGTACCTGCGACGACGTGGCCTGGTTCGACTTCCGCGAACTGTGCGACGGCCCGCGCAGCCAGAACGACTACATCGAACTGGGCAAGATCTTCCATGCGGTGCTGCTCAGCGGCGTGGAGCAGATGGGCGTGGCCACCGACGATCTGGCGCGTCGCTTCATCAACATGGTCGACGAGTTCTACGACCGCAACGTCAAGCTGATCATCTCGGCTGAAGTGGAGCTCAAGGACCTGTACACCGGCGGGCGCCTGAGCTTCGAGTTCCAGCGTACCCTGAGCCGCTTGCTGGAGATGCAGTCCCACGAGTTCCTGTCGCGGGCACACAAGCCTTAAGTCGCGTCACTGCTGTCGCGGCTCAGCCCGCTCCCACAGAGGTTTGCAGCGAACCTGTGGGGGCGGGCGTGACCCGCGATAGGCCCTCAGGCCTCCTGCATGAATTGCTGCCGATACTGGTTAGGCGACAGCTCCGTGTGCTGCCTGAACAATCGCGCAAAAAAGCTGGCGTCGTCATAGCCCACCTCGTAGCTGATGGTCTTGATGCTCTTGCGCGTCCCTGACAGCAAGCCCTTCGCCGTCTCGATCCGCAGCCGTTGCAGATAATGCAGCGGCTTGTCCCCCGTCGCACTCTGGAACCTGCGCATGAAGTTGCGGATGCTCATGCCATGGTTGCGTGCCACGTCCTCGAAACGGAACTTGTCGGCGAAGTGTTCCTCCAGCCACTGCTGGATCTGCAGGATGATCAGGTCCTGGTGCAGCTTCTGTCCGCCAAAGCCCATGCGCCCCGGGGTGTAGTTGCGTTGCACCTCGTAGAGGATGTCGCGGGCCACTGCCTGGGCCACGTTGGCCCCGCAGAAGCGCTCGATCAGGTAGATGTACAGGTCGCAGGCCGAGGTGGCGCCGCCGGCGCAATAGAGGTTGTCGGCATCGGTGAGGTGCTTGTCCTGGTTCAGCGACACCTTCGGGAAGCGTTCGGCGAACTGGCCGAAGAAGCGCCAGTAGGTGGTGGCCTCCTTGCCATCGAGCAGGCCGGCCTCGGCCAGCCAGAACACGCCGCTGGCCTCGCCGCACAGCACCGCGCCTCGGGCATGCTGCTCGCGCAGCCAGGGCAGTACCTGGGGGTAGCGCTGGCACAGGGCATCGAAGTCGTCCCAGAACGCCGGAAGGATGATTACGTCGGCCTGCTCGAGGCCGCTGTCCACCGGTAGCTGCACGCCGCTGAAGCTCTGCACGGGCAGCCCGTCGGGGCTCACGAGGCGGGTTTCGAACATCGGTTGCAGGCCCAGGCCCAGTTGCTTGCCATAGCGCAGGCTGGCCAGGTGGAAGAAATCCTTGGCCTGCATCAGGGTCGATGCGAATACCTTGTCGATGGCCAGGATGCTGACGCGCCGCAGCGATGCGGTAGGTTGGGTAAACATCATTGTCGTTATTCTTATAGGGTAGAGTGGTCAATCACCGGCTGGATCGTCTTATTTTTTGGCGATTGTGTCTACCCTCGGTTCCCGCAGCGGGCTGCGGGAACCGTTGCAGCGCTTTACGGGGCGGGGTTGGGCTGGTCCTGGTGGATCGCATCGATGGCGGCCAGCAGCTCGTCACCGAGCTTCAGGCTGGCGCTTGCCAGGTTGCTGTCCAGTTGCGCCAGCGAGGTGGCGCCGATGATGTTGCTGGTCACGAACGGCTGCTGGGTCACGAAGGCCAGGGCCATCTGTGCCGGGTCCAGGCCGTGCTCGCGGGCCAGGGCCACATAACGGCTGCACGCGGCGACGGTCTGCGGGTTGGAATAGCGCGAGAAGCGGTTGAACAGGGTCAGGCGGCCGTTTTCCGGGCGCGCGCCGTTCTCGTACTTGCCCGACAGCATGCCGAAGGCCAGCGGTGAGTAGGCCAGCAGGCCGCACTGCTCGCGGATAGCGATTTCCGCCAGGCCCACTTCGAAGCTGCGGTTGAGCAGGTTGTACGGGTTCTGGATCGAGACCGCACGGGGCCAGCCGCGGCTTTCGGCCAGTTGCAGGAACTTCATGGTGCCCCACGGGGTTTCGTTGGACAGGCCGATGTGGCGGATCTTGCCTGCCTTGACCTGTTCGTCGAGCACTTCGAGGGTTTCTTCCAGCGGCGTGAAGTGGTCCTGGGGCAGGTGCTGGTAGCCCAGCTTGCCGAAGAAGTTGGTGCTGCGCTCGGGCCAGTGCAGCTGGTACAGGTCGATCCAGTCGGTCTGCAGGCGCTTGAGGCTGGCGTCCAGGGCCGCCACGATGTGCTGGCGGTTGTGCTTGAGCTGGCCGTCGCGAATGTGGCTGATGCCGTTGCCGGGGCCGGCCACCTTGCTGGCCAGGATCCAGTCGGCGCGATCGCCGCGCTGGCTGAACCAGTTGCCGATGATCTGCTCGGTGGCCGAGTAGGTTTCCGGGCGCGGTGGCACCGGGTACATCTCCGCGGTATCGATGAAATTGATCCCGGCCGCCTTGGCCCGTTCGATCTGGGCGAAGCCCTCGGCCTGGTCGTTCTGCTCGCCCCAGGTCATGCTGCCCAGGCACAATGCACTCACGTTGAGGTCGGTGCGACCCAGCTGGCGATACTCCATGACGATCTCCATGGCAAAAGAAGCATAAAAGCAGGTTGATATTTTTTCTGCAATCTGGATAATTCTGCACCTCTCTCAGCAGTGGAAGTGATGCCCCGCCGCCGAAGAATCTTGCCGAGTATTGGACGTGCTGACCCGAGCCCCCGATAGCGTCCGTATCCGGCTGCCTTTGACCTTGTCAAAGTACGCACTATTCAGTAAGATCTGCCGTCTTAAAATTGCGGGACGGCCCCTGAGGCTATAAAGAATGAAAACTTTTACTGCTAAACCGGAAACAGTAAAACGCGACTGGTTCGTCGTTGACGCTGCTGGCAAGACCCTGGGTCGTCTGGCCACTGAGATCGCGAGCCGTCTGCGTGGCAAGCACAAGCCAGAATACACCCCTCACGTTGACACCGGCGACTACATCGTCGTGATCAATGCCGAGCAGGTACGTGTTACTGGTGCCAAGACTTCGGACAAAATGTACTACTCCCACTCCGGTTTCCCGGGCGGCATCAAGGAAATCAACTTCGAGAAGTTGATCGCCAAAGCGCCTGAGCGCGTGATCGAGACCGCGGTAAAGGGCATGCTGCCTAAAAACCCGCTGGGTCGCGACATGTACCGTAAGCTGAAAGTCTATGCGGGCGCTGTACACCCTCATACTGCTCAGCAGCCCCAAGAACTGAAGATTTAACGGAATAGTTCATTATGTCGGCGACTCAAAATTACGGCACTGGCCGTCGCAAGACTGCAACCGCACGCGTTTTCCTGCGTCCGGGTACTGGCAGCATCTCCATCAACAACCGCTCCCTCGAGACCTTCTTCGGTCGTGAAACCGCGCGCATGGTAGTTCGCCAGCCGCTGGAACTCACCGAAACCACCGAGAAGTTCGACATCTACGTCACCGTCATCGGTGGTGGTGTCAGCGGTCAAGCGGGCGCTATCCGTCACGGTATCACCCGTGCACTGATGGACTACGACGAAACCCTGCGTGGCGCTCTGCGCAAAGCTGGCTTCGTTACCCGTGACGCTCGTGAAGTCGAGCGTAAGAAAGTGGGTCTGCGTAAAGCACGTAAGCGTCCTCAGTACTCCAAGCGTTAATTCGCTTCGGCGTTCAAAAAAAGCCCGGTTCCTGGTGGAACCGGGCTTTTTTTATGTCTTGAATAAAAGGGGCTGCCGACCCTGTGTGACAACTTGCCGCATAGACGCAGGTCAAGTGCTATAAGGGATACAGCCTTTATGCCGGGTAATAACCTTGTCTTCGATGGGTCTTTTCATTACCATGCGGCAAATTTTTAGCAGTTCGAAATTTATTTTTAGCAGTTCGAAATTTACTTAGTAGATGCCTGTTGCAACAGGCCACAAAGCTGATGGGAGAGGACTGAATGAGCAATGACGGCGTCAATGCAGGCCGGCGTCGCTTCCTGGTAGCAGCCACGTCCGTGGTGGGTGCTGCAGGAGCGGTGGGGGCTGCGGTCCCGTTCGTAGGGTCATGGTTTCCCAGTGCCAAGGCGAAAGCTGCCGGTGCACCGGTCAAGGTCAACATCGCCAAGGTGGAGCCCGGCCAGCAGATGATTGCTGAATGGCGCGGCCAACCCGTGTTCATCGTCCGCCGCACCGAGGAGATCCTGGGCAACCTGAAGAAGATCACCGGTGAGCTCTCCGACCCCGAGTCCAAGGCGTCGGAGCAGCCGGCCTACGTCGACCCGTCGAACCGCTCGATCAAGCCGGAAATCCTCGTGCTCGTCGGCCTGTGCACCCACCTGGGCTGCTCGCCGACCTTCCGCCCCGAAGTGGCGCCTGTCGACCTGGGTCCCAAGTGGGTGGGTGGCTATTTCTGCCCATGCCACGGCTCCCACTACGACCTCGCCGGCCGCGTCTACAAGTCCCAGCCAGCGCCGCTCAATCTGCCAGTGCCACCGCACTCGTACGAGTCGGATGACATCATCGTCGTCGGCGTCGATCAGGAGAACGCGTGATGAGTAAGTTCATGGACTGGGTTGACGCCCGCTTCCCCGCCACCAAGATGTGGGAAGATCACCTGAGCAAGTACTACGCACCGAAGAACTTCAACTTCTTCTATTTCTTCGGCTCCCTGGCCCTGCTGGTCCTGGTCAACCAGATCGTGACCGGCGTGTGGCTGACCATGAGCTTCACCCCTTCGGCCGAAGAGGCGTTCGCCTCGGTCGAATACATCATGCGTGACGTCGAATACGGCTGGATCCTGCGCTACCTGCACTCCACGGGTGCGTCGGCGTTCTTCATCGTGGTCTACCTGCACATGTTCCGTGGCCTGCTCTACGGCTCGTACCAGAAGCCACGCGAGCTGGTATGGCTGTTCGGCATGCTGATCTACCTGGCGCTGATGGCAGAGGCCTTCATGGGCTACCTGCTGCCCTGGGGCCAGATGTCGTACTGGGGTGCCCAGGTGATCATCTCGCTGTTCGGCGCCATCCCGGTCATCGGCGGCGACCTGACCCAGTGGATCCGTGGCGACTACCTGATCTCCGGCATTACCCTGAACCGCTTCTTCGCCCTGCACGTGGTGGCCCTGCCGATCGTGATTCTCGGCCTGGTGGTGCTGCACATCCTGGCGCTGCACGAAGTGGGTTCGAACAACCCGGATGGCGTGGACATCAAGAAGAAAAAGGACGAGAACGGCATTCCGCTGGACGGCATCCCGTTCCACCCGTACTACACCGTCAAGGATATCGTCGGCGTGGTGGTGTTCCTGTTCGTCTTCTGCATGATCGTGTTCTTCTTCCCGGAAATGGGCGGCTACTTCCTGGAGAAACCCAACTTCGAACAGGCCAACGCGTTCAAGACCCCGGAGCACATCGCCCCTGTGTGGTACTTCACGCCGTTCTACGCGATCCTGCGTGCGGTACCCGACAAGCTGCTGGGCGTGATCGCCATGGGTGCTGCGATCGCGGTGCTGTTCGTGCTGCCATGGCTGGACCGTAGCCCGGTCAAGTCGATGCGCTACAAGGGCTGGATGAGCAAGGCCTGGCTGTGGGTGTTCTGCATCTCCTTCGTGATCCTGGGCGTGCTCGGCGTGCTGGCGCCAACCCCGGGTCGCACCTTGCTGTCGCAGGTATGTACCTTCCTGTATTTCGCCTACTTCATTCTGATGCCGTTCTACACCAGGCTCGAGAAGACCAAACCGGTTCCGGAAAGGGTGACTGGCTGATGAAAAAGCTATTTGCAGTATTGCTCCTGGCAGTGATGCCTTCGCTGACCTTCGCCGCCGAACACGGCGTGGAACTGGACAAGGTCGACATCGACCTGACCGACAAGGCCGCCATGCAGGACGGCGCACGGACCTTTGCCAACTATTGCATGGGTTGCCACAGCGCCAAGTTCCAGCGTTACGAGCGTGTCGCCGATGACCTGGGCATCCCGCACGAGCTGATGCTCGAGAAGCTGGTGTTCACCGGCGCCAAGATCGGCGACCACATGAACATCGGCATGCAGCCGGCCGACGCCAAGGCCTGGTTCGGTGCGGCGCCGCCCGACCTGACCCTGGTGGCGCGGGTACGCGGCACCGATTGGCTGTACAGCTACCTGCGGGCCTTCTACGAGGACCCGTCACGCCCTTGGGGTGTGAACAACAAGGTCTTCCCCAACGTTGGCATGCCAAACGTGCTGGTGGGCCTGCAGGGGCGTCAGGTGGTCGGTTGCAAGCAGATCCAGACCGTGGTCGAGGGCAAGAAGCAGTTTGACCCGCTCACCGGTGCCCCGCTGACCCACGAAGCGTGCGATCAGCTGACCATCGTGCCGAAATCCGGTACCCTGACCGACGAGCAGTTCGACGAGAAGGTCAAGAACCTGGTGACCTTCCTGGCCTACTCGGCCAACCCGGTCAAGCTGCAGAGCCAGCGCATCGGCACCTACGTGCTGCTGTACCTGGCCTTCTTCTTCGTGTTCGCCTACCTGCTCAAGCGCGAATACTGGAAGGACGTGCACTGATCACAGGGTAAAATCTGTTAGTTTAACGCGCGCCCTGGGGTCCCTCTGCAGTATGGAGGGACCCCAGGGCGCGTTTGCATTTGTAATTTCATAAGTTCAACACGCGAGGAGGACCCCCATGGGCGTGACCAATCGGTTAGCCTGCTACTCCGACCCCGCTGATCATTATTCTCATCGGGTGCGCATCGTTCTCGCCGAGAAAGGTGTCGGCGTCGAGATCATCAGTGTCGAAGCCGGGCGCCAGCCGCCCAAGCTGCTGGAAGCCAACCCGTATGGCAGCGTACCGACCCTGGTTGATCGTGACCTGGCGTTGTATGAGTCGACCGTGGTGATGGAATACCTCGACGAGCGCTACCCGCACCCGCCGCTGTTGCCGGTCTACCCGGTGGCGCGTGCCAACAGCCGCCTGCTGATCCACCGTATCCAGCGTGACTGGTGTTCGCTGGTGGACCTGATTCTCGACCCGCGCAGCAAGGAGCCTGCCCGCGTGCAGGCGCGCAAGGAGCTGCGCGAGAGCCTTACCGGCGTTTCGCCGTTGTTCGCCGACAAGCCTTGTTTCCTGAGTGAGGAGCAAAGCCTGGTGGATTGTTGTCTATTGCCCATACTGTGGCGTTTGCCGGTATTGGGTATCGAACTGCCGCGGCCAGCCAAGCCGCTGCTCGATTACATGGAGCGTCAGTTTGCGCGGGAAGCCTTCAAGGCCAGCCTGTCCGCCGCTGAACGCGATATGCGTTAGGTTTTAAGGAGCCGTTGATGAACTCCAGTCGTCCGTATCTGGTGCGAGCCTTGTATGAGTGGATCGTGGACAACGATTGCACGCCGCACATGCTGGTCAATGCCGAGTACCCCGCGGTGCAGGTGCCTCAGGGCTTCGCCAGCGATGGCCAGATCGTTTTGAACGTGTCGCCCAATGCCGTGCGTCACTTGCACATGGATAACGAAGCTGTGAGCTTCGAGGGGCGTTTCGGTGGGGTTGCCCACACGCTGTACGTGCCTGCCGGCGCCATCCTGGGTATCTATGCCCGTGAGAATGGCCAGGGCATGGTGTTCGAACTCGAGCCGCCACTGATGGAGGATGACGACCTCGAGGACGAGGGCGTCGAGCCGGATGATGACGGCCCGCCGAGTGGCGGGCAGCCGCCGCGGCCAAGTGGGCGGCCGAGCCTGAAAGTGGTGAAATGAAAAAAGGCGACCTTGCGGGGTCGCCTTTTTTTTGGCCTGTGTGCTTACAGGTCGGTGATGGTGCGCACCTGATCCTTGTTCACACGGGTGCGTTTGCCGTCGAGCTGCTGGAACTCGTAGAAGCCGGAGCTGCGTTCGAGTTTCGGCGCGTCGACCGCCTGGAACTCACGGCCATCATTGAGGGTGATCAGGCTTGGGGTGGAGCAGCCGGCCAGGGTGGCGAAGGTAGCGATCAGCAGGGTGGCGAACAGGCCGTTCTTCATGGGTATTCCTGTGGGGTGTCGGTGGGGGTTGCGGTGCGCCGGCGGCTTCACGCCCTTCACCGGCGAGGCCGGCGAAGGGCGTGAAGC
>NZ_JASCPN010000044.1:0-46149 GCF_029960155.1 Pseudomonas sp. PS01300
CCCACAGGGACTGTGCTGTACCTGTGGGAGCGGGCTTGACCCGCGATCGAGTGCGCAGCACTCGCCTGGCCCTCAAGCCCACCAGTAACGTACAAAGTGAAAGAACACCGGCGCCGCGAAACATACCGAATCCATGCGGTCCAGCATGCCGCCGTGCCCCTCGATCATGTGCCCCCAGTCCTTCACCCCGCGGTCACGCTTGATCGCCGACATCACCAGCCCGCCAAAGAAGCCCATGACGTTCACGGTCAGCGCCATCAGCGCCGCCTGCCAGAAGGTGAACGGGGTGATCCAGAACAGCGTCGCGCCGATCAGCGTGGCCAGTGCCACACCGCCCAGCAACCCCTCCAGCGTCTTGGACGGCGACAGCCGCGGCGCCACCTTGCGCTTGCCGAACAGCTTGCCGCACACGTACTGCAGTACATCGGAAATCTGCACCACCAGAATCAGCCAGGCGATCAACAGCAGGTTGCGCCCCTCGAACCCGGGGATATCCAGCGTCATCAGGGCCGGTACCGACGACAGGCAGTACACCGCGATCATCAGCCCCCACTGCACCTTCGAGGCCCGCTCCAGAAAGCGCGTGGTATCGCCGCCGAAACTGGCCAGGATCGGCAGCAGCAAGAACAGGTACACCGGGATGAAGATACTGAACAACCCGTACCAGTCCATCGCGATCAGCAGGTACTGCACCGGCAGCGCCACATAGAACGCCGCCACCAGTGCCGGGTAGTCGCCACGCCGGGTGGGCGTGAGGGTGAGGAACTCGCGCAGCGCATAGAACGACACGCAATAGAACAGCAGGATGACCCCCAGCTTGCCGAACACGAAGGCCAGGCCGATCACCAGCACCATCACCCACCAGGCATTGATGCGCGCATTGAGGTTGTCGATGACCGCGTGCGGGGCCGGGCCCGCGCGCCATTTGAGCAGGCGCCCGATCAGGCTGGCGAGCAGCAGCAGGCCACCGATACCGGCAAACAGCAGAAGTGTGTTGTGGTCCATCTCAGGATTCCTTGGGGGCCAGGGCCAGCAGGGCAAGGCGTGCCCGTTCCAGAAACGCGTGCTTGCTGTCATCGGGCAAGCGTTGCAGCGGCTCGCCGAAGCTCAGCGTGCACAGCAGCGGCAGGGGCAGGGCACGGCCCTTGGGCATCACCCGGTTGAGGTTGGCGATCCACACCGGGATCACCTCCACCTCGGGGTGGGCACTGGCCAGATGGAACAGCCCGCTCTTGAACGCCAGCAAGGGCTCGTCGCCCAGGTTGCGCGTGCCTTCGGGAAAGAAGATCAGCGAGTCGCCCTGCTCCAGCGCCGCATGGATCGGCTGCAAGGGGTCGCTCTGGGCCTCGCTGTGCTGGCGGTCGATCAGTACGCCGTTGAACACCCGGTTGATCAGAAATTGGCGAATGCCCGGTTTTTGCCAGTAATCGGCCCCGGCCACCGGGCGGGTGTGCCGGCGCAGTTCCTGGGGCAGCGAGGCCCAGATCAGCACGAAGTCCCCGTGGCTGCTGTGGTTGGCGTAGTACAGGCGTTGCACCGGCTGCGGTGTACAGCCCAGCCACAGGGCGCGGGCGCCCGTGATCAGGCGGGCCACCGAAGTAATGGCGAAGGCGGTGAGGGCGGCAAGCATGACGAGGTCCTTATCCGACGAGAGAAAGCCAGGGCAGGCACAGGATGCCGGCAATCGCCAGCAGTACCTGCACGCCAAGGCACAGCAGTTGCTGGCGCATCAGGCGCAGTGCGGCCCGGCTGCGCGCCTGCCAGTCGCGGTCGTCGACCGGGGCGGGCTTGAGGCCCAGGTCGAACAGCGCCTGGTCCAGCACGCGGGTAGTTGGCGACAAGGTTGCGGCCTGGGTGGCCAGGTGCGCGAACAGCTCGGCGTCCAGCGCAACCCGCATGCCCCAGTATTTTTGCAGCAGGCCGGCTGCCAGCAGCAGCACGCACAACAGGGCGCCAATCACAGGGGCCGGCGCGCCGGCAAGTGGCGCCAGGCCATAGGCCAGCGCCAGCAGGCTGATGCCGTCCGACAGGCGTTCCACCTGGCGCCCGCGCCGCAACAGGCTGGCCACCAGCGCCAGGTGGGTCTGGCTACTCACAGGCCGCCCCCCGCCGGCAGGCTGTCGATCACCTGGCGGTGCGCCGGGTGCAGCACGACCCCTGGGCGGGCCTGAGCGATCAGTTGCTGGGCCTGCTGCGCGTTCTGGCAGCGCCCGCCGAGTACCAGCCAGGCGGCCACGGCGCAGGCACTGCGCGAGTAACCCAGGGCGCAGCACACCAGTAGCGGGCCCTGCTGGCGCAGTCGCTCGATGGCCTGGGCCGCCTCGCGGCAACGTTCGGCACTGGGCACCACCAGGTCCAGGCAGGGCAGGCTGCAATAGGCCTGGCCCGGCGTGTGTGCCGCCGGCAGTTCTGCACACAGGTCGACCACCGCGGCAAACGATGCCGCCTGACCTCGTGCAGGCACCCGCCCCAGGTACACCCCCTCGCACACCTCGTCGGCCTGTGGATGGCGGCGCGTCCACCAACGCGAATTGAGCCAGGCGCCGATCAGGTACGGCGCCAGCAGCCAGCGCGCGGCATACGACAACTGGCCGCTCGGGCCTTTCTGAAAGCCCTCGGCGCCCAACACGGCATAGTTGAGCGCCACCATCAGCAGTGCGAGGGCGGGCCACAACAGCAACAGGGCGATACCGCCGGCATACAGCGCCAGCCCACCCAGCACGGCGCTGCCCAGCGCGTAGTACGCGGCCAGGCGCCAGCGCCGGCGGTCACGGGTCGGCTGCAGGCTGCCCAGTACCGGCCGGCCCTCCACGGGCCACAGCCATACACACAGCGCGCCTGCCACTGCGCCACTGGGCACGTCGATGAAGTGGTGCTGCCAGGTGGTCAGCACCGACAAACCGATCAACCCCATCCAGCCATGCAGCAGCCAGCGCACCAGCTGCCCACGGGTGTGCCGGGCGAACATCGCCCAGATGATCACCAGCAGCGCGATGTGCAGCGAAGGGGCCTGGTTGAACGGCTTGTCGAAGCCCATCAGCACATCGAACAGCCAGCCGAACACGCCCTGCAGTTCAGGGCGCTCGAAGGTGAAGCGCAGCGGCCACAGCAGAAAGCCGGCGATGCAGATCAACTGTGCGCTCAGCAGGCGCAAGGCATGCCGGTCCATCTCCAGGCGGCTGAGCGGCAGCAGGAAGGACAACCCGTACAGCAGGTCGATGGACCAGTACGGCAGGATGGTCCACGGCCACAGCGGGATGCTGCTTTCCCAGGCGAACACCAGGCTGCCGACGTCGCTGCGCCCGGCGGTGAAGGTGTTGCTCAGGCCATAGCTCAAGAAGAACAGCGGCCCGAGCAACAGCAGCCAGAGCACGCCGCGCCGGATCAGGCCCGGCTCGCGCACTGTGCTCATTCAGCAACTCGCTGGGCCAGGCTGACGCTGAAGATGCCCCACTCGTCGATGCGCTGGCACACCTTGCGAAAGCCTGCCGCTTCCACCAGCTGGTCCATCTCCACCTGGCTGCGCCGACGCATCACCCAGGCCTGACCGGCGCGGTGGCTGGTCAGGGCGCGGGCGATCATCTCCAGCTGCGGGTGCCACGGCTGGCCGGTGTATACCAGGTAGCCGCCCGGCGCCACGGCCTGGGCCAGGCCGCCCAGCGAGTCGCCGACCATCTGGTTGCTGGCGAACAGTTCATACAGCCCCGATACCACCGCCAGGCTCGGACGCGGTTCAAGGGTGGCCAGGCTCTGCGCATCGAAGGCATCGCCCTGCACGAAGCGGGCGATGTCGGCCAGGCCTTTGTGTTCGATCAGCGCCGTGCCTTCGCGCACGTTGAGCTCGCTGTAGTCGCGCAGCAGGATCGAATCCGGGCGCTGCTCCAGGCCCTGCAGGGCTTCGAGAATGTAGCGGCCATGGCCGGCGGCGATGTCGACGATATGCACCGGTGCGCCTTGTTCGCGCAGGCGCTCGATGGCCAGGCGCAACAGCTCTTCCACATGCAGCTTGCGCTGGCGGATGCCCTTCCAGCCGATGGCGTCGAGGTAGTTGCGGTCGATCATGCGGCCCAGCTTGCCCTTGCCGGTGGCCTGGTTGCGGTAGACGTAGTCCAGCGTGCTGCCCGAATCGAAACCGGTGTCGAAGCCCAGCTTGACCCCGCTCGACAGGCCCTTGCCCAGGCGCAGGCCGGCGCGGGTTGCGCGCCAGTACAGGTCGGCCGGCGAGTTGCGTGGCAGCGGCGCAGCCAGGCTTTCGGCCTCGGCGCAGCTGGCGCCGAGCTGGTCGGCATCGAGCAGCGACGGGCGCTGGGGCGCCACACTGAAGCAGTGCTCCACGAAGCGCCGGATACGCGCCAGCGCATGCCCGCGATCACGCTCGCCGAGGGTGTCGTGGAAGAAGCCGGGCAGCACGTGCTTTTCCTTGTGTACGCTGCCCAGGCGCTCGAAGAACTGCTCCTGCGGCTGGCGCTTGACCACGAAGTCGGCGCCGGAAATCAACAATTGGGTCGGCACCTGGATCGCCTGGGCATCGGCCACCACGCGATCGGCAGCTTCGTACAGCCCCAGCAGCATGTTCACCGAAATCGGCCGGCTGATCAGCGGGTCGTTTTCATACGAGGCGATGCGCTCGGGGTCGTGGCTGAGCAGGCGCGGCTTGACGTAGCTGTTGACGAAGAAGTTGCCGCGCCAGGCGCGCATCAGCTTGAGCCCCGGGCGGGCGAACGGCACGTACAGCTTGACCTTGAAGGCCGGCGAGGCGAGCACCAGGCAGCGCACCTTCGGCGCATAGTCATGCGCCCAGGTTGCGATCAGCACGGCGCCGACACTTTGCGCCAGCACCGCCATGTCCTGTTCGTCGATGGCATGCTCGCGGGCGATGTGCTCGATGAAGGTCTGCACATCGCGCACGCTGCACGCGAAGCTCGGGCTGTCGCCACGGGCCCCGGGCGACTCGCCATGGCCACGGGCGTCCCAGGCGAAGAAGTCATGGCCGGGCAGGTCGAGTTCATCCACCAGGTGGGCCATGCGCCCGCCGTGTTCGTGGCCACGGTGGAACAGCACCACGGCGCGGCGCGGCTGGCCGGGCTGGCGGTTGGCCGGCCAGTGGCGGTAATGCAGCTCTACGCCGTCATGGGTGGTGAAATGCAGGGATTGCGCGGTGCGCATGGCAAATATCCTTATCTGGCTCGGAGGGCTTCAGCGGGGTTGCGCCAGGCCTCGGCTCACCCGGTTGTAGAGGGTATGAAGCGACAGCAGCAGCACCACCAGCAACACGCCGTTGAGCCACGCTGCGCTCAGCAGGCCGGTGGCCACGCCGGCACCGAGCACACCGAACACGAAGGCACGGTCGCTCTTGCCCATCGGGCCGTCATAACGGCGTTCGGCGCCTACCAGGGGGCCCATCACCCCGGCGTATTCGCTCACCAGCGCGGCCAGCACCACGATCACCACCAGCGCCGGCGACACGCCCGGCAGCAGGGCGAAGGGCAGGTACAGTGCGCTGTCGGCGACCACGTCGCACAGCTCGTTGAGGTAGGCACCCAGGCGTGACTGCTGGCCGAATTCCCGGGCGAGCATGCCGTCGATGGCGTTGAGCGCCATGCGCAGCAGCATCCAGGCCGGCACCAGGGCGAACAGCCAGGTGATGTGCGGTGCGGCGGCCAGCAACAGGCCGAGCGCAACGCTGACCGCCGCGGCGGCGACCGTCACCTGGTTGGCAGTTATGCCGCGCTCGTACAGACGCTTGACCATAGGGCGCAGCAGCGCCTGGAAGCGCGGTTTCAACTGGTAGATCGACGGCACGGAAAACTCCCTTTACGGCTCGTAGGCACGGCATTGTCTTGTTACATAGCGGTGCGCGAAGGCGATTGTGGGTGGATTGTCCCTGCCGGGGCAATAGCGCCTGCCGACAAGCTTTGCAGAAGTGTGCGCGTGTGCCCGGGAAGCGCCGAAAAATTGCGGCTGCACAGGCGCAGCTGGCGTTGTGCCCAGGGTTCGTCCAGCGCCAGGCTGTGCAGCGCCAGCACCCCTTGCCAGCGTTGCACGGCAGCCTGCGGCACGATGCCCAGGCCTGCGCCATGGGCCACCATGCGGATCACCCCGTCGAAGCCTTCGGCACGTACCCGCACCTGCAGCCGGCGCCCCAGGTGCAGGGCCTGTTCCTCCAGGTACAGGGCCAGCGCGCTGTCTGCCTGCAGGCCGACATGGCCATGTTCAAGGGTGTCGGCAAAGCGCAGGTGCGGGTGGCTGGCCAGCGGGTGATCCGGCGCCATGATCAGCACCAGCGGGTCGTCGCGAAACGCCACGCTCTGCAGGTGCTCGCTGGCCACGGCATTGGAGATGATGCCCAGGTCGGCCTCGCCCTGGGTGATCGCCTGCACGATACGCAGGCTGGGCAATTCGACCACGTCCACGTCGATGGCCGGGTGGCGGGCCAGAAACGTCGCCAGCAGCTCGGGCAGGTACTCGGTCAGCGCCGCGGTGTTGCACAGCAGCCGCACCTGGCCCTGCAACCCCTGGGCATACTGGCCCAGGTCGAATTGCAGCCGCTGCACCTGCTGGCCGATCTGGCGCGCATGGTTGACCAGGGCCTGGCCGGCGGCCGTGGGGTGCACGCCGCGCCGGTTGCGCTGCAGCAGCGGTACGCCCAGCGAGCTTTCCATGGCGCGAATGCGCGCGCTGGCCGCCGGCAGCGACAGGTGGCTGCGCTGGGCGCCGGCAGTGATGTTGCCGCACTCCACGGTGTGCAGAAACAGTCGTAGGTCAATCAGATCGAAATGCATGAGCCTCTGCCTGGGCAATAGTCTGGCTCAGTATATGGCAACTGTTCAGGGACGTGCGGGCAGGGCAGCATGGGCCCATGACGACTTTATTCGGCTTCTATCAGGCTATCGGCCCGGCGCTATCGCTGCTGGTTGTGCTTACCTTCGTGCTGGCAGGCACGGTCAAAGGCGTGATCGGCCTGGGCCTGCCCACCGTGGCCATGGGGTTGCTGGGGCTGGCTATGTCACCGGCGCAGGCTGCCGCGCTGCTGATCGTGCCGTCGACGGTCACCAACCTTTGGCAGCTGGCGGCGGGTGGCCACTTGCGTGCATTGCTGCGCAGGCTCTGGCCGATGCAATTGATGATCTTCATCGGTACCTTGCTGGGCAGTGTCTGGCTGGGCATCGACAGTGGCGCGTGGGCGGCGCACGCATTGGGCGCGGCGTTGCTGGTGTATGCGCTGTACGGCCTGTGCCACCCAGGCCTGCACCTGGCCCCCCGCCACGAGCGCTGGCTGGGCCCGCTGTGCGGGTTGGTGACGGGCATCATCACCGCCGCCACCGGGGTGTTTGTGATACCGGCCGTACCGTACCTGCAGGCCCTGGGCCTGCACCGTGAACAGATGGTGCAGGCGCTGGGCCTGTCGTTCACCGTCTCGACCCTGGCGCTGGCCGTGGGCCTTGCCGGGCAGGGCGCACTGGGCGGCGAGGCGCTGGGGGCCTCGCTGGTGGTGCTGATACCGGCATTGCTGGGCATGTGGCTGGGCCAGTGCCTGCGTCAGCGCATCAGTGCCGTGCTGTTCAAACGCTGCTTTTTCATCGGCCTGGCGCTGCTGGGCGCCCATCTGGCGCTCAACGGCTAGCCGAGGACGGGCTGAGCATCTCGATCAACTGGATGTCGAAGTCGCGCTCAAGGTATTCCATGCGCCGCTCGGCAAACTGCTGCATGTGCGGCAGCGCCGAATGCACATCCAGTGCGGCCTTGCTGGCCCAGATTTCGTAGAACACGAACAGGCTCGGGTCCTGCCGGTCGCGCAGCATGTGGTACTCGATGCAGCCGGGCTCGGCACGGCTGGGTTCTACATAGCTGCGAAACAGCGCCTCGAACTCCTCTGCCTTTTCGGGGCGGGTCTTGGCTTTGAGGATGAAACCGTAGGGTTCGCTCATGGGGAGGCTCCTGTAAAAAGTGAGCCAATCTTATTTCAACAATAAGCGCTGAATTCGTGCTTTTTGGTCAAAAGCGTTTTGCCCGCGCGAGGGTATTTCCGCTGCGCTGAACTGATTAATCTGCCGCCATCACATTCACCGGGCCGCCCCTTCTGTTGGCCGCCCCGAACACACATGAGGCAGATGATGAAGAAGATCCTGTTGCTCAACGGCGGCAAGCAGTTCGCCCACTCCGATGGCCGCCTGAACGAGACCCTGCACGAGGCCGCGCTGGCGTTTCTCGACCGCGCCGGTTTCGACGTCAGGAGCACCTACATCGATGGCGGCTACGACGTTGCCGAAGAAGTGCAGAAGTACCTCTGGGCCGACGTGGTCATCTACCAGATGCCCGGTTGGTGGATGGGCGCGCCGTGGACCGTCAAGCAGTACCTGGACGAAGTGTTCACCGCCGGCCACGGCAGCCTCTACGCCAGCGACGGGCGCACCCGCTCCGATGCGTCGAGCAAGTACGGCAGCGGCGGCCTGATCCAGGGCAAGCAGTACATGCTGTCGCTGACCTGGAACGCACCGCAGGAAGCGTTCGACGATCCGGCGCAGTTTTTCGAAGGCAAGGGCGTGGACGCGGTGTACTTCCCGTTCCACAAGGCCAACCAGTTCCTGGGCATGAGCGGTCTGCCGACCTACCTGGCCACCGACGTGATGAAGAACCCCAACGTCGAGGCTGCCGTGGCCGGCTACGAGCAGCACCTGGCCCGGGTTTTCCACACTGGCGCCTGATGAAGGGTTGCGCGGGCAACGCCAAGCGGCTATCTATCACGGCTGAACGCCACACCAGGGAACAGCCGTGAAAGCCAGGTCCGATGAATTGCAGATGTTCGTCTCGGTCATCGAGTGCGGCTCTATTTCCGCCGCCGCCGAACAGGGCGGGCAGACCCCGTCGGCCATCAGCCGCAGCCTGTCGCGGCTGGAGGCCAAGCTGGGCACCACGCTGATCAACCGCACCACGCGGCGCATGGACCTCACCGAAGAGGGGCGGTTTTTCTTCGAGCGTGCCAAGGCCATCCTGCAACAGATGGACGAACTCGAAGAGCGCCTGAGCCTGCACCGCCAGACCCCGTCCGGGCGCCTGCGCATCAATGCGGCGGCGCCGTTCATGCTGCATGCCATCGTGCCCTGGGTGGGGGAGTTCCGCCAGCTGTACCCGGATATCCAGCTGGAGCTCAACACCGACGACCTGATCATCGACCTGCTCGAACAGAGCACCGATATCGCCATCCGCATCGGCGAGCTGGCCGACTCCAGCCTGCACGCCCGCTCGCTGGGGTGCAGCCCGCTGCATGTGCTGGCCAGCCCCGCGTACCTTGCGCGGCGCGGTACGCCACGGCATGTGGAGGAACTGGCCGGGCATTCGCTGCTGGGCTTCACCCAGACCGAAACCCTCAATCACTGGCCGCTGCGCCACACCGAAGGCGACCGCCTGGCGATCCGCCCCGACCTGTGCGCCTCCAGCGGCGAAACCCTGCGCCACCTGGCGCTGGCCGGCGAAGGCATCGCCTGCCTGTCGCACTTCATGACCCACGAAGACCTCCAGGCCGGCCGCCTGCAACTGGTGCTGGCCGAGGCCAACAGCGGCTATCGCCAGCCGATCAACGCGGTGTACTACCGCAACTCGCAACTGGCCCTGCGTATCCAGTGCTTTCTGGATTTCATCCAGCACAAGCTGTCGATCTACGCCTGCTGAAAACCGCAGGCGGCATTTGAAAAATCCCTGGGCATGCGCCTTAATGGTTGTTCGATAAAAACAACACCAAGGAAACCCGCATGCGCACTCTGATGTTTCGAACGCTGACCTTGAGCGCTGCGATCGTCGCCAGCTCATCAGCCTATGCCGTGACGCTGGACGGCGGCGCGGTGGCCGCGCCCGATCAATATGGTGCACAGGTCGCCGCCGACATCCTCAAGAAGGGCGGCAACGCAGTGGACGCCGCGGTGGCCACTGCCTTCACCCTGGCCGTTACCTACCCCGAGGCCGGCAACATCGGCGGCGGCGGTTTCATGACCCTGTACATGGATGGCAAACCCTACTTCCTCGACTACCGTGAAGTGGCGCCCAAGGCGGCCAGCCGCAACATGTACCTGGACGACAAAGGCGAGATCATCGAGAACCTCAGCCTGGTGGGCGCCCGGGCCGCCGGGGTGCCGGGCACGGTGATGGGCCTGTGGGAGGCGCACCAGAAGTTCGGCAAGCTGCCCTGGGCCGAGCTGCTGACCCCGGCGGTGGGCTACGCGAAGAACGGCTTCAAGATCGCCGCCAAGCAGTACCAGTACCGCGAAGATGCCCAGGGGCTGTTCAAGGACAGCACCAACTTCAACGACTATTTCGGCAGCATGAAGGTGGGCGAGACCTTTAGGCAGCCCGAGCTGGCGCAGACCCTGGAGCGCATTGCCGACAAGGGTGTGAGCGAGTTCTACCAGGGCAAGACCGCCGACCTGCTGGTGGCGCAGATGCAGGCCGACAAGGGCCTGGTCAGCAAGGAAGACCTCAAGGACTACAAGGCCGTGTGGCGTGAGCCGATGGGCATCGAATGGCGTGGCAACGTGGTCTACACCGCGCCGCTGCCCAGCTCGGGCGGCATCGCGCTGGCGCAGTTGCTGGGCATCAAGGAAAACCGCGCAGCCGACTTCAAGGGTGTCGAGCTGAACTCGGCACGCTACATCCACCTGCTTTCGGAAATCGAGAAGCGTGTGTTCGCCGACCGTGCCGACTACCTGGGCGACCCGGCGTTTTCCAAGGTGCCGGTGGCGCAGCTGATCGCCAAGGACTACCTGGCCAAGCGCGCGCAAGAGGTCAACCCGACCGCCATCTCCGACACCGCCAAGGTGCGCCCGGGGCTGGAGCCGCACCAGACCACGCACTTCTCCATCGTCGACAAGCAGGGCAACGCGGTCAGCAACACCTACACCCTGAACTGGGACTACGGCAGCGGCGTGGTGGTGAAGGGCGCGGGCTTCCTGCTCAATGACGAGATGGACGACTTCAGTGCCAAGCCGGGTGTGGCGAACGCCTTCGGTGTGGTCGGTGGCGATGCCAATGCCATCGAGCCGGGCAAGCGCATGCTGTCGTCGATGGCCCCGAGCCTGGTGACCCGCGATGGCAAGGTCACGCTGGTGCTGGGTACGCCGGGTGGCTCGCGGATCTTCACCTCGATCTTCCAGGTGCTCAACAACCTGTACGACTACAACCTGCCGCTGGAGAAGGCGGTGGCGGCGCAGCGTGTGCATCACCAGTTGCTGCCCAAGGACACTATCTACTACGACGCCTATGCGCCGCTCGATGGCAAGGTGGCCGAGGAACTGAAGAAGATGGGCTACACCCTGGAGGACCAGGGCTGGGAGATGGGCGATATCCAGGCGATCCGGGTGACGGGTTCGGCGCTGGAAACCGCGTCTGACCCGCGTGGACGCGGGGTGGGGCAGGTCGTCAAGTAAGGGCTGACAGCATCGCGGGCCAAGCCCGCTCCCACAAGGTTTCGCTGAACCTGGTGGGAGCGGGCTTGACCCGCGATGGCTACGCTGTCCGATTCGGTCAGACGCGGAAGTGGCTGACCAGCATCTGCAACTGATTGCCCAGGCGCGCCAGCTCGACGCTGGATGCCGCCGTCTCCTGGCTCGCCGCCGCCGTCTGCTCCGACACATCACGCACGTTCAGGATGCTGCGGCTGATCTCTTCGGCCACCGCGCTCTGCTGCTCGGCCGCCGCGGCGATCTGCTGGTTCATCGACTGGATGTTCGACACCACGCGGGTGATGTTCTCCAGCGAGGCACCCGCCTTGCGCGTCAGCTCCACGCTGCTGTCGGTCAGGCTGCGGCTGCCATGCATCACGTTGGCCACCTGCTGGGTGCCGCTTTGCAGGCCCGCCACCAGCACCTCGATTTCCTCGGTGGACTTCTGGGTGCGCTGCGCCAGGCCGCGCACTTCATCGGCCACCACGGCAAAACCACGCCCGGCTTCACCCGCCCGTGCCGCTTCGATCGCGGC
Organism: Pseudomonas sp. PS01300; assembly: GCF_029960155.1. NCBI lineage: Bacteria > Pseudomonadati > Pseudomonadota > Gammaproteobacteria > Pseudomonadales > Pseudomonadaceae > Pseudomonas > Pseudomonas sp. PS01300. The sequence goes on from NZ_JASCPN010000044.1 coordinate 11,968, forward strand.
GTTGAGCGCCAGCAGGTTGGTCTGTTCGGCCACCGACTTGATCACGTCCATCACGCTGCCGATCTTCTGGCTTTCCTGCTGCAACTGGCCCATGGCCTCGGTGGAACGGTTGACCTCGACCGCCAGGCGCTCGATCTGCGCGATGGCCTGGGCCACCACCTGGTCACCGGCGCGGGCCTGGCCGTCGGCGTCGGTGGCGGCCTCGGACGCCTGCTCGGCATTGCGCGCCACTTCCTGCACGGTGGCCGCCATTTCGTGCATGGCGGTGGCCACCTGGTCGGTCTCGACCTTCTGGCTGTTGACCCCGGCGTTGGTCTGCTCGGTGACCGCCGACAGCTCTTCGGCCGCACTGGCGATCTGGGTCACGCCGTCACGGATGCCGCCGATCAGGTCGCGCAGGGTTTCGCCCATGCGCTGGATGCCTTGTTGCAGCACGCCCAGTTCGTCACGGCGGGTGACGCGCAGGGTGTGGGTCAGGTCGCCGGTGGCGATCTTCTCCACCACTTCCAGGGTTTCGCGCAGCGGGCGGGTGATCTGGCGGGTGATGATGATCGCCGCCAGCACGCCGAACAGCAGGGCCGCCAGGGTGCTTGCCAGTTGCCAGGTACGCGCCTGGGCACTTTCGAGGTCGCGACGTTGCAGCTGGATGGCGTACAGCTCATCGCTCAGGCGCACGATGTCGTAGCCCTGGGTGGTCATTTCCTTGCGCGCCTCGCCGATCGCCGTGTTGGCGGCCTTGAAGCTGCGCACCGCTTCGGCGTAGTGCAGGGTGGCGGCCTCGAGCGGTCGGGCACGAGCATCGGTGGCGGCCAGCTGGCGGGTTTCGGCCAGGGTGGCGTCGAGCTGACGGGCGGCGACCTGTTCGGTTTCCGGGGTGAGGTCGGCGATGTAGCCGCGCACCTCGAAGCGGGCCAGCAGCAGGTGCTGGCGTACGGTGGTCAGGCGCTTGAGATGTTCCAGGCGCTCGCTGTCACTCTGGCCAGAGGACAGGCTGTCGGCCAGCAGGGTTTCCATCAGGGCACCGGCCTCATTGGCGGTAACGCCCATGCTACGGCGCGCTTCGCCACCCTGCTTGTAGGCGCTGCGCATCTTGGCCAGGGACACCTCGTAGGCGGCGACCACCTGCGCCTGTTCGCGCAGCAGCTTGACGTTCTCCGGGCTCTTGAAGGTGTTCAGCAGGTTCTGCTGGCGGGCCTTGAAGGTATCCAGCTTGGCCTGGACATTCTGCGCGAGCTTGTCGTCACCGTCGGCAATCATGTACTGCAGGCGGGCGATGCGCAGTTCGGTGAGCTCGTTGTTGAGCTGGGTGATGTCGCTCATCCAGTTGCTGCGGTCGATCAGACCGCCCAGGCTGGTCCAGCCGGTCAGGGCCAACAGGCCGGTCAGCAGCAGCACCAGGCCGAAGCCCAGGGCGAGTTTCAGGTTGACGCTGATATTGGCAAACCAGCTGTTCATGCGATCCCTCCAGGATTCTGTGCGCTCTTTGATCTAAATCGCTGGAGGTTGTTTTTCTTGGAGGCCAGCTGACGTGAGCTGCCTTTATCGGCGGGATGTTGCAGAGCTGAAACGCTTTTTCTCCAATTCCGACGAAAACCATCAACAAAATGTTTAGGGTGTTTGCGCCAGGCCGCAAACACCCGATTACAGGCGTCAGAGTCTGCTGGCGCCAAAGGTGTCGCACTGGTTGAGGTCGCCCTTGGCGAAGCCGGTCTTGAACCAGCGCACGCGCTGCGCGGAAGTGCCGTGGGTGAACGAGTCGGGCACCACGCGGCCTTTGCTCTGCTGCTGCAGGCGGTCATCGCCGATCGCGTTGGCGGCGTTCAGGGCCTCTTCGATATCGCCCGGCTCCAGCCAGTTATGGCGTTGCTGTGCCTGGTAGGCCCACACGCCTGCCAGGCAGTCGGCCTGCAGTTCCTGACGTACCAGCAGGCCGTTGTCGCCTTGCAGGCGCTGGCCGCTGCGACGGGCCTGGTCGATCCTGGCTGACACCCCCAGCAGGGTCTGCACATGGTGGCCGACCTCGTGGGCGATCACGTAGGCCTGGGCAAAGTCGCCCGCTGCCGCGAAGCGGGTTTCCATCTCCTTGAAGAAGCTCATGTCCAGGTACACCTGCTGGTCGGCCGGGCAATAGAACGGGCCGGTCGCCGACGAGGCAAAGCCACAGGCGGAGTTGACCTGACCGCTGAACAGCTTGAGGGTCGGGTCCTTGTACTGGCGCCCGGCCTGGGCAAACAGGGCGCGCCAGGTGTCCTCGGTGTCGCCCAGGATGCTGGCGACGAACTCGGCCTGTTCGTCGCCGGCCGGTGGTGCCTTGCGCTCGCCGGTGCTTGCCGGCGCGCTCTGTTCGCTCATCTGCCCGCTCAGCTGGCCAAGGATCTGCATCGGGTCCTGCCCGGTCAGCAGGCCGATCCCCACGATCAGTACCACCGCCGTCAGGCTCAGGCCCTTGCCGCCCAGGCGCATGCCACCACCACCGCCGCCTTCACCGCGAGCGTCGACCACGTTGTCGCTGCGCCTGCCTTTTCGCCAGAGCATGAGCGTTCTCCCAAGCTTGAAATATGAAGATAAAGATTAGTCCACCCGGCCCGGCGGCGTTAGCGCTTTGGACATAACCATACGGTTATGGGTTCAAGGATTCTTTTCAATGTTCGCCGGTGCATGCCTCGGCCACACTGCCCATCACTCCTGCCCGTACAGGCCTCCAAAAATCCAATAAGAGGAGAACGGCATGTCTGCACAAGACACCAGTCGTTTCGTTATCCGTGATCGGAACTGGCATCCGAAAGCCCTTACCCCCGACTACAAGACCTCCGTCGCGCGCTCGCCTCGCCAGGCGCTGGTGAGCATTCCACAGTCCGTCAGCGAAAGCACTGGGCCGGATTTCTCCCACCTGAAATTTGCCGAGCACGACAATGACCTGCTGCTGAACTTCAACCACGGCGGCCTGCCCATCGGCGAGCGCATCATCGTGGCCGGGCGCGTGTGCGACCAGTACGGCAAGCCGATCCCGCACACCCTGGTCGAAATGTGGCAGGCCAATGCCGGCGGCCGCTATCGCCACAAGAACGATCGCTATCTGGCGCCGCTGGACCCCAACTTCGGGGGTGTGGGGCGCGCGCTGACCGACAGCGAGGGCTACTACAGTTTCCGTACCATCAAGCCGGGCCCGTACCCGTGGCGCAACGGCCCCAACGACTGGCGCCCGGCGCATATCCACGTGTCGATCAGCGGCCCGTCGATTGCCACGCGTCTGATCACCCAGCTGTACTTCGAAGGCGACCCGCTGATCCCGATGTGCCCGATCGTCAAGTCGATCGCCAACCCGGACGCGGTACAGAGCCTGATCGCCCGGCTCGACATGGCCAATGCCAACCCCATGGACTGCCTGGCCTACCGCTTCGACATCGTTCTGCGCGGCCAGCGCAAGACCCACTTCGAAAACCGCTGAGGAGCCCCGCCATGCCTATCGAACTGCTGCCGGAAACCCCATCGCAGACCGCCGGCCCCTACGTGCACATCGGCCTGGCCCTGGAAGCGGCCGGCAACCCGACCCGTGACCAGGAAATCTGGAACCGCATGGCGCGCAGCGATGCGCCCGGCGAGCACATCCTGCTGATCGGTCACGTCTACGACGGCAACGGCCACCTGGTGCGCGACTCGTTCCTGGAGTTCTGGCAGGCCGACGCGGCCGGGCAGTACCACAGCGAATTCAACCTGGAACAACCGTTCAACAGCTTCGGACGCACCGCCACCACCTTCGATGCCGGTGAATGGACGCTGCAGACGGTCAAGCCCGGTGTGGTCGCCAATGCCGCCGGCGTGCCGATGGCACCGCATATCAATGTCAGCCTGTTCGCCCGCGGCATCAACATCCATCTGCACACGCGGCTGTACTTTGACGACGAGGGCCAGGCCAATGCCAAGTGCCCGGTGCTCAACCTGATCGAACAGCCACAACGCCGCGAGACCTTGGTCGCGCGGCGCTGCGAAGTGGATGGCAAGCTGGCCTACCGTTTCGATATCCGCATCCAGGGTGAAGGCGAAACGGTGTTCTTCGATTTCTGAGGCCGCCTAGCGGGGCACCGGGTTCAGGTCGAAGTGGTTGCGCTGGTACTGGAACAGCAGGCAAGGCTCCTTCTTGGCGGTCATCTTGCAACCGCTCTCATGTTCCAGCCCGGCCGGCAACTGGTAGTACGAACCGGCCGGGTACTCGGTCTCGACCAGCTTGCCGTTCTTGTCCTTGATGCGGGCGTAGAACACGCCGCTCATCACCACGGTCGGCAACGTCTCGGTGTGGGTGTGGTAGCCATTGTCCACACCGGGACGGAAACTGACGAAGGCCTCGTAGGCACCATTGCCCAGGATGTCGCCCTGCACGTTAGCGTAGGTGACGTTGTTGTTGGTGCCCGGTACCACTTTCCAGGTCAGCGCATTTTTCGGCAGGGAGATGAGTGGGGCGGTGCAGTAGCAGACCGCAGCCACGGCGGTAGTGGCGCAAGCTGCCAACAGCAAGCCGGCGGCGGTAACTCGAAGTGCTTTCATGGTTGAAACCCTCTGATGAACAATCGAAAGAAGGTTAATCAAACAACGAACGCACAAATACGGCAGAAGCAGCCCAGAACCTGTGTGCTTCTTGCACAGATCACATCTTGATTTCCCATCGTGGTTCAGCGTAGTACGCCCGCGCATACTCGACCAATGCCCGAACCTTGGGCGCCAGATAGCGGCTTTGGGGGAACATCGCGTACACGTGCCGGGAGGGCTGCTGCCATTCGGGCAGCACCTGTACCAGGCGCCCGTCGAGCAGGGCGTCATGCACGATGAAGCGGTCGAAGCTGGCGATACCCAGGCCGGCAATGGCCGCCGCACGCAACGCCATCGGCGAGTTGGCGCTCAGCCGGCTGGGCATTGCCACGTCCAGGCGCTGCCCGTCGGGCCCCTGCAGGCTCAGCCGTTGCGGCTGGGCCAGGCGGTTGTAGCCGAGCAACGCATGCTCGCCCAGGGTGTGCGGTTCGATGGGGGCCGGCCAGCGCTGCAGGTACGCGGGGGCGGCTACCAGCACGACTTCGCTGACGGCCAGTTGCCGGGCCACCAGGTTGGAGTCGGGCAGGTGGGTGGTCACCCGCAGGCACACATCGACCCCTTCTTCGAGCATGTCCACAAAGCGGTCGGTGCAGATGAGCTCCACCTGCAACTGGTCGAAGCGCTCGACGAAGTCCGGTAGCCAGCGCCCCAGCTCCAGTTCACCGAATGCCGTGGCCACGCTCAGGCGCAGGGTGCCTGTGGGTTGCTGCTGGTGTTCGGAAATCTCCAGGCTCATGGCTTCGAGCTGCTCCAGCACCTGCACGCAATGGCGGTAGCACAGTGCGCCGGCTTCGGTGACGTGCAGGCGCCGCGTGGTGCGGCTGAGCAACTGGGTGCCGAGGTGGCGCTCCAGGTTCTTGACCTGGCGCGACAGCACGGTGTGCGATTGCCCGGTCAGGGCCGCAGCGGCGCTGAAACCACCACTCTCTACCACGCGGCGAAACGCCTGCATCGCGCTGATCTGGTCCATGGTCGGCTGGCTTTCATGAAGGAGTCGGGTCGCCAGTCTAGCAGCAGCCGGCGCGCCTACTCGTAGGCACTGACCCCGGCAATGTGCCGCCCGGCGATGTAGCCGAAGGTGGTCGCCGGCCCCAGATTGATCCCGCCCGCCGGGTAATGCCCGCCCATGATGCTGAGCATGTCGCTGCCGGCGGCATACAGGCCGGCAATCGGCTGCTGCTGTGCATCCAGTACCTGGGCGTGGGCATTGGTCCTGAGCCCGGCAAAGGTGCCGAAGCAGCCCGGCTCCACCTTCACCGCATAGAACGGCCCCTGCTCGATGGGCGCCACGCACGGGTTGGGCCGGTGCAGCGCATCGCCCTGCTTGCGGTTGTAGGGCGTGCTGCCACGGCCGAACTGCGGGTCTTCGCCGTGGCGCGCATGGCGGTTGTAGTCGCTGAGCGTGGCACTCAGGCCCTGGGGGTCGATGCCGCAGGCGATGGCCAGCGCCTCGATGCTGTCGCCGCACTTGAGGTAGCCGCTGCGAATGAAGGGCGCCACCGGCAGTGGGAAGGGCCGGGAGATGCCCAGGCCGTAGCGGCGCTGGAAGGCGTGGCTGCAGATCAGCCACGAGGCCACCTGCTCGCCGGGCGCGTTGGCGACCATTGCACTCACGTAGTCGTAATAGCCGTTGGCTTCGTTGACGAAGCGCTTGCCGTTGGCCAGCACACCGATGATGCCGGGCTTGGCACGTTCGATGATGTGCGGGAAATGGCCGAAGCTGCCGTCCTTGTACGGCACTTTCGACACCGGGGCCCAGGCCACCGGGCTTGCCAGGTCGTCGACCACGTGTGCGCCCACGCTCTCGCCCAGGCGCAGGCCATCGCCGCTGGCGCCCAGCGGCGGCAAGGCCAGGTGCTCATGCCCGGTGGGGGTACGCGGGAACAGCGCCTTGCGCCGCTCGATATCGTTGGGGAAGCCGCCGGCTGCCAGCACCACGGCCTTGCGCGCATGAATGCTCACGTCGCCGTTGGCCGTCTGCACCACCGCCCCCGTCACCCGGCCAGCGTTGTGCAGCAGGCGCTGCGCCGGGGCCGATGCCCACAGCAGCACGCCGAGGTCTTCGGCCGACTTGGCCAGACGCGCGATCAGGGCCACGCCGTTGACCAGCTGCATCGCCCGGCCGTAGCGTGCGAGGTCGAGCAGATGGCGTGCCAGGCGCTTGCCCACATGCAGCAGCGAGCGCCACGAACGGGTCAGGGTGAGAAAGGCGGTAAGGTCCTTGCCGGCCATGATCGGCATGCCCATGAATGAGGTTTCGCGCATCGTGCGGCGCAGTTGCCTGAGCAGCTTGCCGACCTTGCGCCCGTCATACGGGGCGGCGATCACCGAGCGCCCGCCCGTGCCGGCCCCGGGCGTGTCGCCGTGGATATCGGCAATGCCGTTGCCGTCGGCGAACTGCAGGGCGGTATGGCGTTCGAAGAACGACACCATGTGGGGCGCCGCCTCCAGGAACGCATCGATCATCGCCGGTTCGAAGCGTTCGCCCAGTTCGTGTTGCAGGTAGGTGCGCGGCAGCGAACGGTCCTCGACGATGCCGGCGCGCTGTGCCAGCGGGTTGCACGGTACCCACATCCAACCGCCGGACCAGGCCGTGGCGCCGCCGAACACCGGGTCCTTTTCGACCACGATGACCTTCTGCCCGTGAAAGGCGGCGGTCACCGCGGCGCTCAGGCCGGCAGCGCCGGAGCCGATGACCAGGACATCGCAGTCCACCGGGCGGGAGGTAGGGGTGTGGGCAGTCATGCTGGGTCCTCGCAGTGCGCGCAATTATTATTTTGGAACTAAGTTCCATATTCTATGATTGCACGTCGGCTGCCAAGGCCGTCGCCTGCAAAGTTGGGCGAAGATCGAACAGTGGTTTGCGCTTTGCCCGGCGCTCTTTAGAATCGGCGAAATTTTCAGGGACCGTGACCATGGCCGGCAGTCAGATCGAACGTGCTTTCAGCCTTCTCGAAAGCCTCACCAGCGAGCCGCGCGGGCTGCCGATGCAGACCCTGGCCGAGCAGTTGGACATCCCCAAGAGCGCGACCCATCGCATGCTCGCCGAGCTCATGCGCCTGGGCTACGTGCGCCAGAATCCGGAAAACAGCCGGTACCTGCTGAGCACCAAGCTGGTGGGCATGGGCTTTCGCTACCTGGCCCAGAGCGGTGCCGACATCGTCCAGCCGATTCTCGACCAGTTGGCCGCGCAGACCGGCGAGCTGGTGCGGCTGGGGATCATCGACGGCGAGCGCCAGGTGTGGATCGCCAAGGCCCAGGGCGCCCGCTCCGGCCTGCGCTACGACCCGGACATGGGGCGTGAGGCGCCGCTGTTCTACAGCGCGTCGGGGCATGCCTGGCTGGCCAGCCTGAGCGATGCCCAGGCGTTGCTGCTGGTGGAGCGCCAGGGCGTGGGCCGGCGCGAGGACTTCGGGCCGAACGCGCCAGCTTCCAATGCCCAGCTGCTGGAACGCCTGCGCATGGCGCGGGAACTGGGTTATGCGTGGGTGGTGGAGAGTTCGGCGCTGGGTACGTCGGCGTTGGCGGCGGTGGTGCGACACCCGCAGGATGGGCATGTGGTCGGGGTGTTGAGCGTGGCCGGGCCGACCGCGCGCCTGAACGAGGCGCGCCTGCACGAGCTGGCGCCGGCGTTGCTGGCGGCGGCGGCCGAGCTGTCGGCGGCCAGCCCGGCGTCGGAGCTGTTTGTCTAGACGCTTCGCTGGCAAGCCAGCGAAGCGGCCCTCAGGCAAACCAAGGCAGTTTTGTGGAGCGCAAAGCTGTTTTTTTTGTACTTGCATTGAAATTGGAACTAAGTTCTAAATAATGCAAATACAACAACGAACCCGAGACTCCTCCATGAACCCACGTGTCATGTCCCTGGCCGCCCTCACTGTCCTTGAGCTGTCCCCACCCCGGATGGTCGAAGTCGCCGCCCGGGCCGGCTACAGCCATGTCGGCCTGCGCCTCGAGCCGGCCACCCCCGAAGAACACCACTTCCCGCTGGCAAGCGACGCCGGCCTGCGCCGGCAGACAGCCGAGCGCCTGCGCGACACCGGCATCCGGGTGCTCGATGTGGAGATTCTGCGGCTCAAGCCCGACACCCTGGTCGCCAACTTCGAGGCCCTGCTCGCGGTGGGCGCCGACTTCGGTGCCAGTGAGCTGCTGGTTGCCGGCAACGACCCGGATGAACAGCGCCTGACCGACAACTTCGCGGCGCTGTGCGACCTGGCCGCGCCGTATGGCCTGCACCCGCACCTGGAGTTCATGCCGTGGACCGATGCCAAGGACCTGACCCAGGCCACCCGCATCGTCGAAAACGCCGGGCGCGCCAACGGCTGCGTGCTGGTCGATGCCTTCCACTTCGATCGCTCGGCGTCGCGCCTGGAAGACCTGCGCCGCTTGCCGGCCTCGTGCATCCGCTACGCGCAACTGTGCGACGTGGCGGGCCCGCGCCCCGACGACATGGCCGAGATCCTGCGTCAGGCGCGTAACGAGCGACGTTTTCCAGGGGATGGGGAGTGCGACCTGAACGGGTTGCTGCACAGCTTGCCGGCCGACCTGCCGCTGAGCCTGGAGATCCCCACGCGCCAGTTGCTGGAGCAGGGGGTGAGTGCGCTGCAGCGCGCGCAGTGGGCGCTGGAGAAGGCCCGCAAGGTAATGAACGCCGGCTCCCTGTAGGAGCCAGCGTTGCTGGCGAAGGGCTGCATTGCAGCCCGGGCTTACGCCTCGACTGTCGGGATCCTGCGCGGTGCCATGAAGTACATCCACAGCAGCGCGATGAAATACATCGCCGGAATCATGGTGAACAGCACGGTGTAGTTGTTGTTGGTGCTGGTCAGCACATGCCCCACGATCTGGGTCATGAACATCCCCCCGGTGGCCGCGCACATGCCGCCAAAGCCGAACACGGTGCTCATCATGTGCTTGGGCGTGTAGTCCATCACCAGGCTCCAGATGTTGGCGGTCCAGGCCTGGTGCGCGGCAATCGCCAGGGAGATGGCCAGTACCGCCACCCACAGGCTGCTGGCGCCTGCGGCGAAGATCACCCCGACGATGGTGGTGGCGAACAGCAGCATCGACAGCAGCCGCGCCTTCACCGGCGCCATGCCGCGGCCGATCATGAACGAGGACAGGATCCCGCCACCCACGCTGCCGAAGTCGGCACTGAGGTAGATCACGATCAGCGGGATGCCCATCTGCGTGACGCTGATGCCCAGGTTGTACTGCTGGTTCAGAAACGGCGGCAGCCAGTACAGGTAGAACCAGAACACCGGCGCGGTGATCGAGTAGGCCAGGGCAAAGGCCCAGGTGCCGCGCATGCGCAGGATACGGGTGAACGGCACGGCCGCCTGTTCAGGCTCGACCTCGCTCTGGATGTACGCCAGTTCCGCCTTGCTCACGCTCGGGTGGTTTTCCGGGTTGAAGTACTTCAGGCCCCAGAACGTGGCCCACACCAGGCCCAGCGCGCCCATGGCCATGAACGCCGCCTGCCAGCCCCACACAGTGAGGATCAGCGGCAGCAGCATCGGGGTGAACATGGCGCCGACGTTGGTGCCGGCGTTGAAGATGCCGGTGGCCACCGCCCGCTCGCCCGCCGGGAACCACAGCCGGGTGGTCTTCACGCAGGCCGGGTAGTTGGCCGCTTCGGTCAGGCCGAGGATGAAGCGACAGACCATGAAGCCCACCGCCGAGGTGGCCAGGCCGTGGGCGCCAGTGGCCAGGCTCCACAGCAGCACCGCGCAGAAGAACACGCGCTTGACGCCGATGCGGTCGATCAGCCGGCCCTGCAGCACGAAGCCGATGGCGTAGCCCACCTGGAACCAGAAGTTGATGTTGGCGTAGTCCATCGCCGTCCAGCTCATTTCCTTGGCCAGGATCGGCTGCATCACGCCCAGTGCGGCGCGGTCGATGTAGTTCAGGGTGGTGGCGAAGAATACCAGCGCCAGCATCACCCAGCGGGTCTTGCCGACGCCCATGGCGCCACGGATCTTGTCGCCGATGCCGGCGTGCGGGGTACTGGCCGATGGCTGGGCCAGGGGAGTGCTTTGGCTGTGGATCATGTGGTGATTACCCGTATTTTTATGTTTATGGGTCAAGCCAGGATGACACGCGGTACACCAGTCGACTACGGCAGGTTCGTCGGTGCTTTTGGCAAGATGCTCATCTGCCTGGTGGTAAGAAATGGTGCGCATTGGTCAAAAAAGGGTCAATTGATCTGGGCGGGTACTGGGCGATAATCGCACACAAAACTAACCAGTTCGTACCTTTTGATTGAGCTAGGATAAACCCCAGCCAATAATTCGTGCAGCTGGGCACTGCCTGCCCGTTGGAGCCTGAAGATGCAGCGTTCGATTGCCACCGTGTCCCTGAGCGGCACCTTGCCGGAAAAACTCGAAGCCATTGCCGCCGCCGGATTCGACGGCGTGGAGATCTTCGAAAACGACCTTCTCTACTACGACGGCAGCCCCCGCGAGATTCGCCAGCGCTGCACCGACCTGGGGCTGGACATCACCCTTTTCCAGCCGTTTCGCGATTTCGAGGGCTGCCCGCGCGGGCGCCTGGCGCGCAACCTGGAGCGCGCCGAGCGCAAGTTCGAACTGATGCAGGAACTGGGCACCGACCTGGTGCTGGTGTGCAGCAACGTGTCGGCCGACGCGCTGGGCGGCCAGCAACTGCTGGTCGACGACCTGAGCCTGCTGGCCGAGCGGGCCGCCGCCCACGGTGTGCGCATCGGCTACGAGGCGCTGGCCTGGGGGCGGCACGTGAACACCTGGCAGCAGGTGTGGGACATCGTGCGCCAGGCCGATCACGCCAACCTGGGCATGATCCTCGACAGCTTCCACACCCTGTCGCTCAAGGGCGACCCCAGCGCCATCGCGCAGGTGCCGGGGGACAAGATCTTCTTCGTGCAGATGGCCGATGCGCCGATCCTGGCCATGGATGTGCTGGAGTGGAGCCGGCATTTTCGCTGCTTCCCGGGGCAGGGCGAGTTCGACCTGCCGGGGTTTCTGGCGCCGATTCTGCAGGCCGGCTATTGCGGGCCGCTGTCGCTGGAGATCTTCAACGACGGTTTTCGTGCCGCGCCGCCACGGGCCAATGCCGCCGACGGCCTGCGTTCGCTGCTGTACCTGGAGGAAAAGACCCGTCAGTTGCTCGAACGCACCGCACCGCTGGCCGACCCTGAGCTGCTGTTCGCGCCGCCGCCGGCCAGCAGCTGCGATGGCATCGAGTTTCTCGAGTTTGCGGTCGACGACGCCTCGGGCGCCAAGCTGGGCAACTGGCTCGAAGGCCTGGGCTTTGCCCGTGCCGGCAAGCATCGTTCGAAGAATGTGAGCCTGCTGCGCCAGGGCGAGATCAACCTGATCCTCAACGCCGAGCCCTATTCGTTCGCGCACAACTTCTTCGAAAGCCACGGCCCGTCGCTGTGCGCCACGGCGATCCGGGTCAGGCACAGCGCCCAGGCGCTGGCCCGGGCGGTGGCCTATCACGGCCAGCCCTATCGTGGCCTGGTGGGGCCCAACGAACGTGAGCTGGCAGCGGTACGCGCGCCAGACGGCAGCCTGATCTACCTGGTGGACCAGGGCGCGGACGGACGCACCATCTACGACACCGACTTCAGCCTCAGCGAGCAACCGGCCCGTGGCCTGGGCCTGACCCGCATCGACCACATGGCACTGGCCCTGCCAGCCGACAGCCTGGACAGCTGGGTGCTGTTCTACAAAAGCCTGCTCGACTTCAGCGCCGATGACGAGGTGGTGCTCCCCGATCCCTATGGCCTGGTCAAGAGCCGCGCCCTGCGCAGCCAGTGCAGTTCGATCCGGCTGCCGTTGAACATCTCCGAAAACCGCAACACCGCGATTGCCCACGCGCTATCCAACTACCGCGGCTCGGGCGTGCATCACATCGCCTTCGACTGCCAGGACATCTTCGCCGCCGTCAAGCGCGCCAAGGAAGCCGGCGTGGCGCTGCTCGATATCCCGCTGAACTACTACGACGACCTGGCGGCCCGGTTCGACTTCGACGATCAGTTCCTGAGCGAGCTGGCCTACTACAACGTGCTGTACGACCGTGATGCCCAGGGCGGCGAGCTGTTCCACGTGTACACCGAGCCGTTCGAGGAGCGCTTCTTCTTCGAGGTGCTGCAGCGGCGCAATGGCTACAGCGGTTACGGTGCGGCCAACGTCGCGGTGCGCCTGGCAGCGATGGCCAAGGCGCGCAGCGGCGGGCTGCGGCATGCCAAGCTGTAACGTGTCAGCGCCCGTCAGGCTTTCTTCTGGCGCACCCCGGGGCCATAATCGCGCGGTTAACCGACTGGTCAAGAGCCCCGTATGACGACAACTCCAGCACCCTTGGCGGCACCTGCCGAGGCGCCGCGCAAGAGCCGCAAGAACAATCCTGAGAAAACCCGCGAGAACATTCTGCAGGCGGCCATCAGCGAGTTCGTGCAGCAAGGCCTGGCCGGTGCCCGGGTCGATGCGATCGCCGAGCGCACCCAGACCTCCAAGCGCATGATCTACTACTACTTCAACAGCAAGGAGCAGCTGTATGTGGAGGTGCTGGAGAAGCTTTACGGCGATATCCGCAGCACCGAAAGCAACCTGCACCTGGCTGAACTGGAGCCGCGCCAGGGCATTCGCCGGCTGATCGAGTTCACCTTCGATCACCATGATCGCAATGTCGACTTCGTGCGTATCGTGTGCAACGAAAACATGCACCACGGCGAGTACGTCAAGCAGTCGGCCGCGATCCGCTCGATGAACAAGACGGTGCTCACCGCGCTGGACGAGATACTCCAGCGCGGGGCTGCCGAGGGGGTGTTCCGCCAGGGCCTGACGGCGCTGGACGTTCACCTGCTGATCAGCTCGTTCTGCTTCTATCGCGTGTCCAACCGGCACACCTTTGGCGAGATCTTCCAGGTGGATTTCGAGGACAAGGCGCTCAAGGACAAGCACCGCGAGATGATCTGCGAGTCGGTACTGCGCTACCTGCAGGCGTGATGCCAGGGAGCCTCCAGTCGCCGGCAGGGCCGGCACCTGCGGGTTGACCACCCTGTACAGGTGCCGGCTAAGCGTTCAATCCCCCAGGCTGTTGAAGTGCCCGATCATGCGCTGTGCATCCGGCACCACGCCGCTGAACAGCTCGAAGGCCTTCACCGCCTGAAACACCGCCATGTTGGCCCCGTTGAGCGTGCGGCATCCCAGTGCCCGCGCCTCGCGCAGCAATTGGGTCTCCAGCGGGAAGTACACGATCTCGGCCACCCACATTTCGGCGCGCAGCAGCGCCCTGGGCACCGGCATGCCCGGCAGCTTGGCCATGCCCATGGGGGTGGTGTTGACCAGCCCGCAGGCCTGGCCCATGGCCGCTTGCAGGTCATGCCCGCAGCGTGCCGGGCTGCCCTCGAAATGCTGGTTGAGGTTGTCTGCCAGTGCCTGGGCCCGGGCGGGCTCCACATCGAAGAGCGTCAGCTGGGCCACCCCTTCGCTGAGCAGCGCATGGGCCACCGCGGCACCCGCACCGCCTGCGCCCATCTGCACCACATGACGGCGTGAAACATCACCCAGGCCACGCCTGAAACCTTCGGCAAACCCCAGGCAGTCGGTGTTGTGGCCGATGCGTCGACCGTCCTTGAGCACCACGGTGTTCACCGCGCCGATACCACGCGCCTCGGGCGACAGCTCGTCGAGCAGGGGCACGATCGCCTGCTTGCACGGGAAGGTGATGTTGAGCCCGGTAAAGCCCATGTACTCGGCCGCGGTCAGCAGTTCTTCGAGGGCGCTGCTGTCCAGCTTCATCTGGTCCAGGTCGATCAGCCGGTACAGGTAGTTGATGCCCTGGGCGGCGCCTTCGTGCTCGTGCAGGGCCGGGGTACGCGAGGCCTGGATGCCGGCGCCGATCAGGCCGGCGAGAATGCCGGAAGGGGAGGCCAAACTCATCGGTAAAACTCCATTGTTGTTCTTGGCAGGGGGAGGGAGCGTCACGACTAAAATGTACTGACTGGTTAATATGGTCAATCGGGGCGGGCCGTGCATTGATCGTTTCTGTTCGCTGATCGAACAAGCTGTGCTAAACCTGTTGTTTTGCACGGCACCACGGAGGGCGACATGGCGGCGCAGTTCGAAGAGATGCGGGACGTTCACGACACCTGGCCGGGCCTGGCCAGCCTGACCCAGTCGGTTTTCGCCGGGTTGGGCGCCAGGGGCTTCAGGAATCCGTTCCGGCTCGAGCGCTCTACAGCCACCTGCCTGCTGTTGATCGATGGCTTGGGCTGGAACCTGCTCAAGGCGCACGCCGAGCATGCACCGTTCCTGGCCGCGCTGATGCAGCCCGACAGCCATTTCAAGGTCGGCTTCCCGGCCACCACTGCCGCCAGCCTGGCCGCCGTGACCTCCGGCATGGGCAGCGGTGCGCATGGCATCGTGGGCTGCGATTTCGCCCTGGATGCACATTCGGTGTTCTCGCCGCTGTCATGGACCACTGCGGCCGCGCAGACGGGCAGCGTGCCGACCGCAGCGCCTGTCGCGGCCTCCTTCATCGTGCCGCAGACCGCCTGGGAAGACGCGGCCGCCCAGGGCGTACAGATCAGCACGGTCATGCTCGGGCGCTTTGCCGACTCGGACTTCACCCGTGCCATCTACAAGGCCGGCGGCATCCTTGCCGCGCCGGCCTACGATGCCTATCCCGAGCTGGTGCGTAGCGCACTGGAGGTGGAGGCGCCAGCCTTCTGCTTTGCCTATTTCGGTGACCTGGACTTTGCCGGGCACCTGTATGGGCCGGGCTCGCCCGACTGGTGCAGGCAACTGGAGATTGCCGATCAGCTGGCCCGCGACATTGCCGGGCGCCTGCCGCGCTCGGCGCGCATGCTCGTGATTGCCGACCACGGCATGCTCGACCTGGACCGCGCCCAGGTGCATGACTTCGATACCGACAGTGCCTTGCAGGACGGGGTGCGGGCGATGGCCGGGGACATCCGGGCGCGCTACCTGTACACCCACGAGCATCAGCAGGACCGCGTGCACGAGCGCTGGCAGAACCGCCTGGGGGATGAATACCGGGTGTTGAGCAAGGCGCAGGCGATTGGCGCGGGGTTGTTCGGGGACGTGATGCTGAGCCAGGCCGAGGGGCGTATCGGGGACCTGATCGTGGTTCCGACCGGGGCCGGCGGGATCATTCGCAGCGTGGAGGAGAAGCACCCCAGCCAGTGGCGCGGGCACCATGGGGCGTTGACGGACGCGGACCAGGTGGTGCCGCTGTTGATGTACTCAGGTTAGGGCCATCGCGGGTCAAGCCCGCTCCCACAGGTACCCCACTGCCCTTCAGAGCCGTGACATTCCTGTGTGAGCGGGCTTGACCCGCGATAGAACACCGCCGATCCGGGCCTAGCGCCGAACCAGCAGCACCCCGCTTTCCATATGGTGCGTATACGGGAACTGGTCAAACAGCGCACACCGCTCGATACGGTGCGTATCGCTCAACTGCTCGATGTTCGCCGCCAGTGTCTCGGGGTTGCACGAGATGTACAGGATGTTATCGAAGCGCCGGGTCAGCTCGCAGGTGTCCGGGTCCATGCCCGCGCGCGGCGGGTCGACGAACACGCTGCCAAAGGCATAGCTTTTCAGGTCGATGCCTTCCAGGCGCCGGAACGGCCGCACCTCGTTCAGGGCCTCGGTCAGCTCTTCGGCCGACAGGCGCACCAGGCGCACGTTATCCACGCCGTTGTCGTCCAGGTTGTGCAGCGCGGCGTTCACCGAGGTCTTGCTGATCTCGGTGGCCAGCACCTTGCGCACCCGCGTGGCCAGCGGCAGGGTGAAGTTGCCGTTGCCGCAGTACAGCTCCAGCAGGTCGTCCTCGCGCTCGCCCAGGGCCTCGTAGGCCCAGTTGAGCATCTTCTGGTTCACCGTGCCGTTGGGCTGGGTGAACGCGCCTTCTGGCTGGCGATAGCGGAAAGTGCGCCCGCCCACGGCCAGCTCTTCAACCGCATAGTCACGGCCGATCACCACGCGCTTGCCCTTGGAGCGCCCGATGATGCTCACGCCCAGGTCGGTCGCCAGTTGCCGGGCAGCGGCTTCCCAATGCTCGTCCAGGGGACGGTGGTAGCACAGGGTGATCATCGCGTCGCCCGCCAGGGTGGTCAGGAACTCCACCTGGAACAGCTTGAAGCTCAGCGCCGAACTGGCCTGCCACGCCGCCTTGAGCTGCGGCATCAACTGGTTGATGCGCTGGCTGGCGATGGGGAAGTCGTCGATCAGGATCGCCTGGTGCTTTTCACCCGGGGCGAACATTGCGTAGTGACGCTGCTCGTTCTCGCGCCACAGGCGAAACTCGGCGCGCAGGCGGTAATGCTCGCGCGGCGAGTCGAACACCGCCGGCTCCGGCGCGCCGAATGGCGCCAGCAGCGCGCGCAGGCGCTCGACCTTGGCCTCAAGCTGCGCGGTGTAGGTAGTCGGGTCGTAGACGGAACTCATGCGGCGTACCAGCCCAGCTTGATCACGAACAGGATGGAGAGCACCACCAGCGCCGAGTTCAGTTCATGCCGGCGGCCCGAGATCAGCTTGATCACGGTCCAGGAGATGAAGCCGAAGGCGATGCCGTTGGCAATCGAATAGGTCAGCGGCATGGCCAGCGCGGTGACCACCACCGGGGCGGCCTCGGTCACGTCGTCCCAGTTGATTTCCGCCAGGCCCGAGGCCATCAGCACGGCGACGAACAGCAGTGCAGGCGCGGTTGCGAAGGCCGGAACGCTGCCGGCCAGCGGGGCGAAGAACAGTGCCAGCAGGAACAGCCCAGCCACCACGATGGCGGTCAGCCCGGTGCGTCCGCCGGCACTCACGCCGGCCGCCGATTCGATATAGCTGGTGGTGGTCGAGGTGCCCAGCAGCGAGCCGGCCATGGCCGCGGTGCTGTCGGCGATCAGGGCGCGGCCCATCTTCGGCATGTGGCCGTCCTTGCCCATCAGCCCGGCGCGCTTGGCCACGCCGATCAGGGTGCCGGAGTTGTCGAACAGGTCGACGAACAGGAAGGCGAAGATCACGCTGATCAGGCCGACATCCAGTGCGCCCTTGATGTCCAGCTGCAGGAAGGTCGGGGCCAGCGAGGGCGGCATCGACACGATGCCGTTGAACGGGGTGTAGCCCAGGCCTATGGAGGCGACGGTGACCGCCAGGATGCCGATCAGCACGGCGCCGCGTACCTTCATCGCCTCGAGCGCGACGATCAGGAAGAAGCCCAGGGTGGCCAGTACCGGTGCCGGGTTGCGCAGGTCGCCCAGGCCCACCAGGGTGGCCGGGTTGTCGACCACGATGCCGGCGTTGTGCAGGGCGATCAGCGCCAGGAACAGGCCGATGCCGGCGGCAATTGCCGAACGCAGCGGCAGCGGAATGCTGTTGACGATCCATTCGCGGATGCGAAAGATCGACAGCAGGAAGAACAGCACCGCCGAAATGAATACCGCCCCCAGTGCCACCTGCCAGGTGTGGCCCATGTGCAGCACCACGGTGTAGGTGAAGAAGGCGTTCAGGCCCATGCCCGGCGCCAGCGCGATCGGGTAGTTGGCGATCAGCCCCATCACCGCCGAACCGATGGCGGCAGCCAGGCACGTGGCGACGAAGATCGCGCCCTTGTCCATGCCGGTCTCGCCGAGGATGCTCGGGTTGACGAACAGGATGTAGGCCATGGCCAGGAAGGTGGTGACCCCCGCCAGGATTTCGGTGCGCACGTTGGTATTGTGCGCTTTCAGTTGAAACAGCCTTTCCAGCATGCCAGCTCCCCGTGGCGCACTGCGGCGCCTTGAATGTTCGACCCCATCAGCAAAGCACAGACTGTACCGGACACGGGGTGCCGGACTGAGTGATTTTTGAATGGGCCGCAAAAAAGCCGCGCATCATATCAGCAAGACCGCCACTTTTGGACCAGGACCATGACCGTGCAGCTGATTCACTACGATGCGCTGACCCCGGCCCAGCGCGCAGGCCTGCCCGGCATCGAGGTGCTGGCGGCGCAGCGGGCGTTTTGCGGTGACATCGAGGGCGCGCTGCATACCCTGCTGAACCGGCCCGGCGACGATGTGCGCGGGCTGGCGCTGCTGGTGGGGGGCGTGCCGCAGGGCTTCCTGCTGCTCAAGCGTGGTGCACACCTGCCGCCGTGGGCCCGCCATGATGCGGCCACCTTGCATGCCCTGCAGGTGGACTGGCGGGCGCAGGGGCAGGGGCTTGGCCGCTGGTGCCTGGCGGCGCTGCCGGCGCGGGTGCGCGAAGTGTGGCCGCAGGTGCGTTGCCTGCAACTGTCGGTGGATACCGACAATCAGGCGGCGTTGAGGCTGTACCGCGCGGCGGGGTGGGTGGACAGCGGCGAGGGGTATCGCGGGCGGGTGGGGTATGAGCGGCAGATGACCCTGATGCTTTGATCTGGCTGGCCTCATTACGGGTCAATCCCGCCCCCACAGATTCAGTGAGGTCCTTGTGGGAGCAAGCTTGACCCACGATTGGGTAAGCGCGGTCAGCCCTTTTTCTGGGTATGCATGTGATCGCGCCCCGCCAGCGTCGGGAACAGCTTGATCCACACGCCCGTCACCACCAGCGTGCCCACCCCGCCCAGCACCACCGCCGGCACGGTGCCGAACCAGTGCGCCGTGACCCCGGACTCGAACTCGCCCAGCTGGTTCGAGGCGCCGATGAACAACCCGTTCACCGCGCTTACCCGACCACGCATCTCGTCCGGCGTCTCCAGTTGCACGAACGCGCTGCGGATCACCATGCTGATCATGTCAGCCGCGCCCAGCACCGCCAGCACCGCCAGCGAGAACCAGAACGAGGTCGACAGGCCGAAGGCAATGGTCGCCACGCCAAAGACCCCCACCGCCGTGAACATCACCCGCCCGACCTTGCGCTCGATGGGGAAGCGCGCCAGCCACACCGACATCAGCAGCGCCCCCACCGCCGGCGCCGAGCGCAACAGGCCCAGGCCCCACGGGCCGGTCAGCAGGATGTCCTTGGCGAACACCGGCAGCAACGCCGTGGCGCCGCCCAGCAGCACGGCGAACAGGTCCAGCGACACCGCGCCGAGCACGTCCGGGCGGCTGCGAATGAAGCGAATGCCCGCCAGCAGCGATTCCAGGCTCGCCCGGCCCCGGTTGGCCGGCTGGCGGGCGGCGCTCAGGCGCAAGGTCAGGCCGCAGGCGATCACGTACAGCACCACGGTCGGGCCATACACCCACACGCTGCCAAACGCATACAGAAAGCCCCCCAGCGCCGGCGCGACGATGGTCGCCGACTGCATGGCCGAGGCCGACGCGGCCACTGCCCGCGGGAACAGCGCCGAGGGCACCACGTTGGGTAGCAACGCCTGGGTGGCCGGCATCTCGAAAGAGCGCGCACTGCCCAGCAGGAACGCCAGCACGAAGATCAGTTCGCGGGTCACGCTGTGGGTGCTGCTGCCCACCACCAGCGCCAGGGCGATCAGCGCCTGGGCGAACTGGCACAGCGCTGCCACCCGGCGCCGGTCATAGCGGTCGGCCACATGCCCGGTGTGCAGCATGAACAGCACCCGCGGGGCGAATTCCACCAGGCCCACCAGGCCCAGGTCGAGCACGTTGCCGGTCAGCTGATAGAGGTGCCAGCCGATGGCCACGGTGAGCATCTGGAAGCCGCTGGCAGTGAAAATTCGCGCGCACCAGAACGCCAGGAAGGGGCGGTGATGGCGCAGCAGGAGCGGGGCATGGTCTGACATGTGAGATACAGAGCCTTTGCGGGGGCGGCGGGGCAGATTATCACCAGTTTGTAACAGTAGGTTGCGAAAGCCGTCATCCCCGTGCGGTAGGCGCACCGATTCGTGTGTGCGTAAAGGGGGTGAGGCAACCGGTCACGCGGCAAACCACCACACAACCATGCGGCCCGTTCAGGACTATGCTTTCAGGCAATCGTTGACCTGGATCAATTGTTGTTTTTGCAACTGTTTCAAATGCAACGATGTGGCCGGAGGGCCGAATTCCCTGCGATTGCAAGTTTTCAGAACAATTCCAACTCGCCGCACTCAATGACGTAGGGGCAGTTGGCGCCAAGGCCGTGACCCTGACGCCGGATAACCTGACAGAGGAAGCACTATGTTCGGATTAGAGGCTCTAGATCTCGCCCGAATCCAGTTTGCGTTTACGATCTCTTTCCACATCCTGTTCCCGGCCATCACCATCGGCCTGGCGAGTTACCTGGCGGTGCTCGAAGGCCTGTGGCTCAAGACCCACAACAGCGTCTACCGCGACCTGTACCACTTCTGGTCGAAGATCTTTGCCGTCAACTTCGGCATGGGCGTGGTCTCCGGCCTGGTCATGGCGTACCAGTTCGGCACCAACTGGAGCCGCTTCTCGGACTTCGCCGGCTCGATCACCGGTCCGTTGCTGACCTATGAGGTGCTCACCGCGTTCTTCCTCGAAGCGGGCTTTCTGGGGGTCATGCTGTTCGGCTGGAACAAGGTCGGGCGCGGCCTGCACTTCTTCGCCACCATCATGGTCGCCGTCGGCACGCTGATCTCCACCTTCTGGATCCTGGCGTCCAACAGCTGGATGCAGACCCCGCAAGGTTATGAAATCGTCAACGGCGTGGTGATCCCGGTCGACTGGTTCGCGGTGATCTTCAACCCGTCCTTCCCCTACCGCCTGGCGCACATGGCCACGGCAGCATTCGTGGCCACGGCCTTCTTCGTCGGCGCCTCGGCCGCCTGGCACCTGCTGCGCGGCAAGGACAACCCGGCGATTCGCAAGATGCTCTCGATGGCCATGTGGATGGCGCTGATCGTGGCGCCGGTGCAGGCGGTGATCGGCGACTTCCACGGGCTCAACACCCTCAAGCACCAGCCGGTGAAGATCGCCGCCATCGAAGGCCACTGGGAAAACGTCGGCGACGAGCCGACCCCGCTGATCCTGTTCGGCATCCCCGACATGAAGAACGAGACCACCCACTTCAAGCTGGAGATCCCGGCGCTGGGCAGCCTGATCCTGACCCACAGCCTGGACAAGCAGGTGCCGGCGATGAAGGAGTTCCCGCCTGAAGACCGGCCCAACTCCACCGTGGTGTTCTGGTCGTTCCGCATCATGGTCGGGCTGGGCATGCTGATGATCGCCGTGGGCCTGTGGAGCCTGTGGCTGCGCAAGCGCGGCACCCTGTACAGCTCGCGCCCGTTCCTCTACCTGACCCTGTGGATGGGCCCGTCCGGGCTGATTGCGATCCTGGCCGGCTGGTTCACCACCGAGGTCGGTCGCCAGCCGTGGGTGGTGTACGGGCTGATGCGTACCGCCGATGGCGTGTCCAACCACAGCTATGCGCAACTGGGCATCACCCTGGTGATGTTCGTGGTGGTGTACTTCGCGCTGTTCGGCGCGGGGCTCGGCTACATGATGCGTCTGGTGCGCAAGGGGCCGGAAACCGGCGAGGGCGACGAGCCGACCCATGGCGGGCCTGGCCAGCAACGCACCCCGGCGCGGCCGTTGTCGGCTGCCGACGACGACCATGCCGACGACCACGCCAGCCTGAGCAAGGGGAACTGACTCATGGGTATTGATCTTCCGCTTATCTGGGCCGTGATCATCATCTTCGGCATCATGATGTACGTGGTGATGGACGGCTTCGACCTGGGCATTGGCATCCTGTTTCCCTTCGTCAAGGGCGAGCGCGACCGCGATGTGATGATGAACACCGTCGCCCCGGTCTGGGACGGCAACGAGACCTGGCTGGTGCTGGGCGGGGCGGCGCTGTTCGGCGCCTTCCCGCTGGCCTATGCGGTGGTGCTCTCGGCGCTGTACCTGCCGTTGATGCTGATGCTGATGGGGCTGATCTTCCGTGGCGTGGCCTTCGAGTTCCGCTTCAAGGCCAAGGCCGACAAGCGCCACCTGTGGGACAAGGCGTTCATCGGCGGCTCGCTGGCCGCAACCTTCTTCCAGGGCGTGGCACTGGGCGCATTCATCGAAGGCTTCAAGGTGGTCGAACGCAACTACGCAGGCGGCTCGCTGGACTGGCTGACGCCGTTCAGCCTGTTCTGCGGGGTGGGGCTGATCGTGGCCTATGCCTTGCTCGGCTGCACCTGGCTGATCATGAAGACCGAAGGCCCGTTGCAGAGCAAGATGCATGACCTGGCGCGCCCACTGGCCTTCGTGCTGCTGGCCGTGACCGGTGTGGTGAGTATCTGGACGCCGCTGGCGCATCCGGACATCGCCACGCGCTGGTTCAGCCTGCCCAACCTGTTCTGGTTCCTGCCGGTGCCGATCCTGGTGCTGGTCACCCTGTACGGGCTGGTGCGGGCGGTGGCACGCCATGCCCACTACACCCCGTTCCTGCTGACGTTGGTGCTGATCTTCCTGGGCTACAGCGGGCTGGGCATCAGCCTGTGGCCGAACATCATCCCGCCGTCGATCTCGATCTGGGACGCCGCAGCGCCGCCGCAGAGCCAGGGCTTCATGCTGGTGGGCACGCTGTTCATCATCCCGTTCATCCTGGGCTACACCTTCTGGAGCTACTACGTGTTCCGCGGCAAGGTGACCCACGACGACGGCTATCACTAGGAGGGCCTGGCAATGACTGGCAAAGACACCTTCGAACCGGAGAAAAAGCCGCTGATGCAGCGCCTGGGCTGGCTGCTGCTGATCTGGGCAGTGAGCGTGGCAAGCCTGGCCGTGGTGGCCTGGCTGATGCGGATGTTCATGGCGGCGGCGGGCTTGAGTACCCACTGAGCCAAGGTATTTCCCATCCCGCCCTGGGCGGGTTTACACCCTGCGCCGCGTGAGCTGCGCAGGGTTTTTTTTGCCTGTTCCGGCCGCCTGGCGCAGGAGCCGCTTGCCGGCGAAGGTGTCGGCCCCGTACCCGGCCTACTTGCGCGCCTTGAGCACCACGAACTTCGGCGTGGCTGCCACCTGCTCCACTCCCCGGAACAATCGCGCCAGCTTGCTGTGATAGCCCAGGTGCCGATTGCCCACGATGTACAGCGCCCCGCCCACCACCAGTGCCTCGCGTGCCTGCTGGAACATGCGCCAGGCGAGAAAGTCCCCCACTACCTGCTGCTGGTGAAACGGCGGGTTGCACAGCACCACGTCCAGGGACTGCGGTGCCTGCCCGGCCAGCCCGTCGTCGGCGCGCACCGTCACGGCTCGCTCGCCCAGCGCCGCCTGCCAGTTCTGCTCGGCCGACTGCACCGCCATGTACGACTCGTCCACCAGGGTGTAGTGCGCCTGCGGGTTGGCCAGCGCGCTGACGATGCCCAGCACGCCGTTGCCGCAGCCAAGGTCGGCCACCCGCGCATCGCCCAGGTCGCGGGGCAGATGTGGCAGGAAGGCACGGGTACCGATATCCAGCCCTTCGCGGCAGAACACATTGGCGTGGTTCACCAGCTCCAGCGGTGGTTGCTCCAGCTTATAACGGGTGGGGTAGGGCGAGGCCGCCGCCGCCCTGGGCTCGGCCGTGGCGATCAGCAGGCGCGCCTTCTTGCGCGCCAGCGATGCCTGCACCGGGCCGATGTACTTCTCCAGCAGGTCGCCGGCTGCCCGTGGCAGGTGCTTGATCATCGCCCCGGCGATTACCTGCGCGCCGGGTGCCAACTGGCCCTGCAGCCGGATCAACTGCTCTTCGAGCAGCGCCAGGGTCTTGGGTACGCGCACCAGCACCCGGTCGAACGGCCCCTGCCAATGCTGGCTGGCGGCGATGAAGGGCACGCTGTCGAATGCCTGGCCATTGCGCACCAGGTTCTTCTCCAGTGCCAGCCGGGCCAGGTAGGAGTCGCCGCTGCCCAGCACCTGGACATGTGCGCGCAGGCTGATGGCCAGCGCGCCGAAGCTGTCGTTGAGTACCAGTACCCGGCTCGTGGCAGGCAGCGCCTGCGCGGCCAGGTGTTCGAGCAGGTACTCGTCGGCCGCGTCGAAGGCCTGCAAGGGGTCGTTGGCGTATTCGGGCTGGCGAAGCAGCTCGAGCTCGGCGAAGGGGGTGATCAACAGGGGCATGGCGTAGGGCTCTGGGCTTTGGCGCGCGCGCTGGGGCTTGGCGCTGGACGGGCGCAGATTCTACAGCGTTTTTGCAGGTGGGGAGGGGGGTGTTGGCGAGCAGAACCTCAGATCAACCCGTACTGGGTGGCGATGGCGACCGCGCTGGTCTTGTTGGTGGTGTTGAGTTTGCTGGTGATGCTGCGGATATGAAAATTGACCGTGCTTCTGGACAGCGTGAGGATGCAACTGATGTCTTCGGCAGTCTTGCCGGCAGCGGTCCACTGCAGCACCTCGCGTTCCCGGGGCGAGAGTGCCTGCACACGGGCCTTGGGCGGATGCAACTTGGCAACCATCAGGGTGTGCAGCAGGTTGCACAGCCACAGGGTCTGGGCCGACTTTTCGTACAGTTCCGCCATGCTCACTTCGCCCTGCCGGCGTGATACGCACAGCACGCTTTCGTTGCCGCGCAGGTCCTGGGTGCCCTGGCTCCAACCATGGCACAGGCCATGTTCGCACGCCGTCTGTCGCAACTCGGGGGCTTGCTTGTACAACTGCGGGGACCACAGCACCGGCATGTTCGAATGATGGCAATGCACAAGCACCGGGTCGATGCGCGCGTACTCGTTCTTCTTGTAGAGCTCGTTCCATTCGGCCGGGTAGTTGTTGAACATCATGACCTGCGGGCCTTCGGCGACCGTCCTGCCGTTCAGGCGGTATGCCAGAAACTCCATGTCCAGTTGCTCGGCCAGTGACAGTGCAGTGGCAAACATCTGTTGCTGGTTTTCCTCCTGCGTCAGTTGTTGCAACTGCTCCTGCTTCCAATATGGCATTTGAGCCTCCGTGCACCTTTGCAATTTAGTCACCCTGGATCGAGTGTAGGAAAAGTCGCACGTTGTTCTAGGTTTTTTTTGCTATAGAAATGTTCCAGTGCTCTACATAAAAATAGGGTTGTACAACCCGCGTTACATGTTTTGTTACGTGGTTGAAACACATGAGCGTAATGCCATTACATCGCGGCGGTGTTTATCCCGTCAGCTTTGCGCGACACTGTGTTTACCTGAATTGTGGAGCACACCATGACTGCCAGTGCGGAGAAGTTCACCCGCCAGACCCTGCTCGATGTCCAGCCGCTGACCCCCAACCTGTTCAGCCTGCGCGTAACCCGTGATCCCGGTTTTCGATTCCGGGCCGGCCAGTTTGCTCGCCTGGGCGTGACCCGTGCCGATGGCAGCGTGGTGTGGCGGGCGTACTCGATGGTCTCGTCGCCGTTCGACGAGTACCTGGACTTTTTCTCGATCGTCGTGCCCGGCGGCGAGTTCACCAGTGAGCTGAGCCGGCTGCGCGAGGGTGACCAACTGTTGATCGACCGCCAGGCGTTCGGTTTCCTGACCCTCGATCGCTTCGCCGACGGGCGGGACCTGTGGTTGCTGGCGACCGGTACCGGCATTGCACCCTTCATGTCGATACTGCAGGACTTCGAAGCCTGGGAGCGGTTCGACACCATCAAGCTGGTCTATTCGGTGCGCGAAGCCAGGGAGCTCGCCTATCAGCAGGAGATCGCCGGCCTGGAGCAGCGCGACTACCTGGCCGAACATGCGGGCAAGCTGCAGTTCATTCCGGTGGTCACCCGCGAGCAACACCCGGGTGCGCTGAACGGGCGTATCACCACCCTGATCGAGAACGGCGAACTGGAGCGTGCGGCCGGCCTGGCGCTGACCCCCGAACATTCGCGGGTGATGCTCTGCGGCAACCCGCAGATGATCGACGACACCCGCCAGGTGCTCAAGGCGCGTGATCTTCAACTGAGCCTCAGCCGCCGGCCGGGCCAGGTGGCGGTGGAAAACTACTGGTAGACAGCACAACGGCGCCCGAAGGCGCCGTTACGGTCAGGCAGGCCCGATTCAGGGCTGCTGGTTCTGCGCCTTGAGCAGGTCGCGAATTTCGCCCAGCAGTTCTTCTTCCTTGGTGGGTACCGGCGGCAGGGTCGGGGCCACCGCTTCTTCGCGCTTGAGGCGGTTGATCACCTTCACGCCCATGAAGATCGCGAAGGCCACGATCAGAAAGTCGATCACCGTCTGGATGAACTTGCCATAGGCCAGCACCACCGCCGGCGCGTCACCCTCGGCCGCCTTGAGCACCACCGCCAGATCACTGAAGTCCACTCCACCGATCAGCAGGCCCAGGGGTGGCATCACCACATCGCCAACAAACGATGAAACGATTTTGCCGAACGCGGCGCCGATGATGATACCGACGGCCATGTCGACCACGTTGCCCTTGACCGCGAAGGCCTTGAATTCACTGATCACGCCCATGGTTTATTCCCTGTAACAGATGAGATTGGTCATCGCAGTGTAAATCAGCTATGCGCTTCATGCTCCGCGTTGCAGTAAAAGACCCCGGCTATGCCGAATAGTTTTGTCGCCCAGGCGGCGCCCCGCAGCTGGGTCGGCTCGGCTATCATGGCCCCTTTTTCCAGGAGACTGCCCCATGGCCAAGGCCAAGCGCATGTACGGCTGCACCGAGTGCGGCGCGACCTTTCCCAAGTGGGCGGGCCAGTGCGGCGAATGCGGCGCGTGGAACACCCTGGTCGAGACCATGATCGAAAGTGGCGGCGCCGCGGCGCCTGCCGGGCGCACCGGCTGGGCCGGGCAACAGGCGCAGATCAAGACCCTGGCCGAGGTCAGTGTCGAGGAGATCCCGCGTTTCAGCACCGCCAGCGCCGAGCTGGACCGCGTGCTCGGTGGCGGCCTGGTCGATGGATCGGTGGTGCTGATTGGCGGTGACCCGGGCATCGGCAAGTCCACCATCCTGCTGCAGACCCTGTGCAACATTGCCACGCGCATGCCGGCGCTGTACGTCACCGGGGAAGAATCCCAGCAGCAGGTGGCCATGCGTGCCCGTCGCCTGGGCCTGCCGCAGGATCAGTTGCGGGTGATGACCGAGACCTGCATCGAAACCATCATTGCCACCGCGCGGGTCGAAAAGCCCAAGGTGATGGTGATCGACTCCATCCAGACCATCTTCACCGAACAGTTGCAGTCGGCGCCCGGTGGCGTGTCGCAGGTACGCGAGAGTGCCGCCTTGCTGGTGCGCTATGCCAAGCAGAGCGGCACGGCGATCTTCCTGGTCGGCCACGTGACCAAGGAGGGCGCGTTGGCCGGGCCGCGGGTACTGGAACACATGGTCGACACCGTGCTGTATTTCGAGGGCGAGTCCGACGGTCGCCTGCGCCTGCTGCGCGCGGTGAAGAACCGCTTTGGTGCGGTCAACGAGCTGGGCGTGTTCGGCATGACCGACCGCGGCCTCAAGGAAGTCTCCAACCCGTCGGCGATCTTCCTCACCCGTGCCCAGGAGGAAGTGCCGGGCAGCGTGGTGATGGCCACCTGGGAAGGTACCCGGCCGATGCTGGTGGAGGTGCAGGCGCTGGTGGATGAAAGCCACATGGCCAACCCGCGCCGTGTGACCCTGGGCCTGGACCAGAACCGCCTGGCCATGTTGCTGGCGGTGCTGCATCGCCATGGCGGCATCCCCACCCACGACCAGGACGTGTTTCTCAACGTGGTGGGCGGGGTCAAGGTACTGGAGACCGCGTCGGACCTGGCCTTGATGGCGGCGGTGATGTCGAGCCTGCGCAACCGCCCGCTGCCACACGACCTGCTGGTGTTCGGCGAGGTGGGCCTGTCTGGTGAAGTGCGCCCGGTGCCGAGCGGGCAGGAGCGCCTGAAGGAGGCCGCCAAACATGGCTTCAAGCGCGCCATCGTGCCCAAGGGCAACGCGCCCAAGGAAGCGCCGCCGGGGCTGCAGGTGATTGCGGTGACGCGCCTGGAGCAGGCGCTGGATGCGTTGTTCGAGTAACACAAAAAAGGCCGGTGAAGATCACCGGCCTTTTCTCCTCGTGCTGTCTAGTGCTCGGCGGCAGTCTCTCGCCTCACCACCTTGCTCCCATGCTCATCCTTCTCCAGCAACGGAATCTCCTTGCCCTCGGCATCGAACAGCTTGCCGTCTTCGAAGTAGTCGCCGTCACGCAGCCCCGAAATGTCCGAGTAGTTCAGCGTGCGCTCGGAGGCGGCCACGAACACCGACTGATGATCGGAGTTGCCGGTCTTGAAGTGGTTGAACACCAGGTTCAGCAGAATCGCCATGATCGCCGACGAACTGATGCCGGAGTGGAAGATGGTCTCGAACCAGTTCGGGAACTGCGCGTAGAAGTTGGGCGCGGCAATCGGGATCATGCCGAAGCCCAGTGAGGCGGCCACGATGATCAGGTTCATGTTGTTGCGGTAGTCCACCTTGGACAGCGTGCGGATACCACTGGCCGCCACGGTGCCGAACAGCACGATCCCCGCGCCACCCAGTACCGAGGTCGGTACGGCGGCAATCACCCGGCCCATGATCGGCAGCAGGCCCAGCACCACCAGGATCACGCCACCGGTGGCCACCACGTAGCGGCTCTTCACCCCGGTCACGGCCACCAGGCCGACGTTCTGGGCGAATGCGCTCTGGGTGAACGAACCGAAGATCGGCGCCAGGATGCTCGAGGCCATGTCGGCACGCAGGCCATCGCCCAGGCGCTTGGAGTCGACCTTGGTGTCGATGATCTCACCTACCGCGAGGATGTCGGCCGAGGTTTCCACCAGGGTCACCATGATCACGATGCACATCGACAGGATGGCCGCGATATGGAAGGTCGGCATGCCGAAGTGGAATGGGGTAGGGAAGGCCACCAGCGGACCTTCGAGCACCTTGCTGAAATCAGCCATGCCCAGCGACCAGGCGATCAGGGTGCCGAACACCATCGCCAGCAGGATCGACAGCCGCGAGATCGCCGCGCTGCCCAGCTTGCTCAGTATCAGCACGATCAGGAAGGTCACCGCCGCCAGGCCGATGTTGGACATGCTGCCGAAGTCCGGTGCCTTGCTGTTGCCGCCCATGACCCAGCGCGCCGCGACCGGCATCAGGGTCAGGCCGATGGTGGTGATCACGATGCCGGTCACCAGTGGCGGGAAGAACTTGGTGATGCGCGAGAACACCGGGGTGATCAGAAACCCGATCAACGAGGCCGCCATCACCGCGCCCAGCACCCCCGGCAGGCCGCCGCCGCCCTCGCTGCTGAGAATCGCGCCCATGGTGGCCACGCCGGCAAACGAAACGCCCTGTACCAGCGGCAACTGGCAACCGAAGAACGGCAGGCCCAGGGTCTGCAGCAGGGTCGCCAGGCCACCGGCAAACAGCGATGCGGCAATCAGCAGGCCGATGTCGGCCGGGCCCAGGCCGGCCGCCTGGCCGAGAATCAGCGGTACCGCGACGATACCGCCGTACATGGTGAGTACGTGTTGCAGCCCGTACGCCAGGTTGGCGCCGAGCCCCAGGTTCTCGTCTTCAGGACGTGATGCCGTGGACGTGTCGGGGGAGGACGTAGTCATGGGAGCAGGTTCTCTGTTTTATTGTTGTGGCGCTACTGTAGACAACTCGTGCCATTCATTGCCAGAACAATTGTATACAATTTTTAGATTGGCACAGGGACAGTCAGGTCATTGGTTTGGGTGCAGGCGTGGATGCAGTTATCGTTCCAACACGCAGCACCAGGCCCGCCAGGGCTGGGTCCGGTGGCATGAACGGCTGTTTGAAAGCTGTCTGGGTGGACAGGAAGGCGGGGCGGGGTCAGGTCGGTAGCGGGCTAAAAGATTTCAAATGTCGATGAGTTGATGGAATTCGCGCTCCAGTTCGGTGCGATCGGCCAGGTTGAGCTCCACCAGGCGGCACAGGTGCTCCAGCGAATCGAGGTCGATGTGCTCGCAGATAAACCCCAGCTGGGTGTCGTCGACATGGCGCAGTTCCACCGTCATGGTGACAAACGCCTCTTCACCCAGGCGTATCTGCGCAGCGAACGGCCGCTCGAGGTCGGCGTCCCAGGCCTTGGGCGCCTCGATCAGCAGGCCCTTGAGCGACAGGTCGAGCAGGTTGACCGGCCAGCGTCGTTCGCCCTGGAGCAGTTCGGTCGGTGCATCGAAGGGTATGCGCTGGAAGCGCCGGCGTTCTGGGTGATCGCTCATGGTGGAGGCCCTTTGCAGTAGAACCTGGCTGGAACCTGACTGACTATAGCTCAGGGCTTGCCAGCATGATCGCGAACGCGCATAACGAGACTGTGGGCGGGGCTGCAGGCTCTAGACCAAAGCAAGTATGGCAATGCGCCAAGACTCGCCCTAGACTCGATGGGCGGTCTTTCATATCCACTAGCTGGAAGCAAACCATGAACAACAATAATAGCCTGCTACGCCATATACCGTGGCTGCTGCTGGCAGTCCTGGGGGCCTGTGCGCTGGGTGTGGTTGCCCTGCGCCGTGGCGAAGCGATCAACGCCTTGTGGATTGTGGTTGCCTCGGTAGCCCTCTACCTGGTCGCCTACCGTTACTACAGTCTGTTCATCGCCACCAAGGTGATGCAGCTGGACCCGCGCCGGGCCACCCCGGCGGTGCTCAACAACGATGGTCTGGACTACGTGCCGACCAACAAGCACATCCTGTTCGGTCACCACTTCGCGGCCATCGCCGGCGCTGGCCCGCTGGTGGGCCCGGTACTGGCTGCGCAGATGGGCTATCTGCCCGGTACGCTCTGGCTGATCGCCGGCGTGGTACTGGCCGGTGCAGTGCAGGACTTCATGATCCTGTTCCTGTCCACCCGCCGCAACGGTCGCTCGCTGGGCGACATGGTGCGTGAGGAAATGGGCCGCATTCCCGGCACCATCGCCCTGTTCGGCTGCTTCCTGATCATGATCATCATCCTTGCGGTGCTGGCGCTGATCGTGGTCAAGGCCCTGGCCGAAAGCCCATGGGGCATGTTCACGGTGATGGCGACCATCCCCATCGCGATGTTCATGGGCGTTTACATGCGTTATATCCGCCCGGGCCGCATCGGCGAGATCTCGCTGATCGGTGTGGTGCTGCTGTTGCTGTCCATCTGGCTAGGGGGCCTGGTGGCCGCCGATCCGGTGTGGGGCCCGGCGTTCACCTTCACCGGCGTGCAGATCACCTGGATGCTTGTGGGCTATGGCTTCGTCGCTGCCGTGCTGCCGGTATGGCTGGTGCTGGCGCCGCGTGACTACCTCTCTACCTTCCTCAAGATCGGTACCATCATTGCCCTGGCCATCGGCATCCTGGTGCTGGCGCCCGAGCTGAAGATGCCGGCGCTGACCCAGTTCACCGACGGCACCGGCCCGGTGTGGAAGGGCACCCTGTTCCCGTTCCTGTTCATTACCATCGCCTGTGGCGCGGTATCGGGTTTCCATGCGCTGATCTCCTCGGGCACCACGCCCAAGCTGCTGGACAACGAAGTCAACGCCCGCTACATCGGCTATGGCGGCATGCTGATGGAGTCGTTCGTCGCGATCATGGCCATGGTTGCCGCCTCGGTGATCGAGCCGGGCGTGTACTTCGCCATGAACAGCCCGGCCGCGGTGGTCGGTGCCGACGTGGTGTCGGTGGCGCAGACAGTCAGCAGTTGGGGCTTTGCCATCACCCCCGAGCAGCTCGAGGCGGTCGCCCGGGACATCGGCGAGCACACCGTGCTGGCCCGTGCCGGTGGTGCGCCGACCCTGGCGGTGGGTATCGCGCAGATCCTGCACCAGGTACTGCCGGGTGAAAACACCATGGCGTTCTGGTACCACTTCGCGATCCTGTTCGAAGCCCTGTTCATCCTCACTGCGGTAGACGCCGGTACGCGTGCCGGGCGCTTCATGCTGCAGGACCTGCTGGGCTCGTTCGTGCCGGCGCTCAAGCGCACCGAGTCGTGGGGCGCCAACCTGCTCGCTACCGCCGGCTGTGTGGCGTTGTGGGGCTACCTGCTGTACCAGGGCGTGATCGACCCGCTGGGTGGCATCAACACCTTGTGGCCGCTGTTCGGCATCTCCAACCAGATGCTGGCCGGTATCGCGCTGATGCTCGGCACCGTGGTGCTGATCAAGATGAAGCGCCAGCAGTACATGTGGGTCACCCTGGTGCCGGCGGTATGGCTGCTGATCTGCACCACCACCGCAGGCTTCATCAAGCTGTTCGACCCGAACCCGGCGGTGGGCTTCCTGGCCCTGGCCAACAAGTACAGCGCGGCGCTGGACGCCGGTCAGGTACTGGCCCCGGCCAAGGACATCGCGCAGATGCAGCACGTGATCTTCAACGCGTACACCAACGCGACGCTGACCGCGCTGTTCCTGTTCGTGGTGTTCAGCATCCTGTTCTTCGCGCTCAAGGTCGGTATCCGCGCCTTGAACAAGAAAGAACGTACCGACAAGGAATCGCCGTTCCAGGCCTTGCCGGACGCGTAAACCAAGAGGATTGCAGACATGTTCAACGATCTCGGTCGACTGGGTAAGTACCTGGGGCAGGCAGCCCGCCTGATGGTCGGCATGCCCGACTACGACAATTACGTCGAGCATATGCAAACCCGGCACCCCGACCTGCCGCCGATGACCTACGAGGAGTTCTTCCGGGAACGCCAGGAGGCGCGCTACGGCGGCAAGGGCGGGCCCAAGTGCTGTTGAAAGACGGCACCGCCCGCGTGTGACAAACCTGTGGGAGCCCGGGCAGCCGGGCTCCCACAGTCATTTCAGTGTTCAGGAGATTTTCCGTGCAACCCATTCCCGTCACCGTGCTCAGCGGTTTTCTGGGGGCCGGCAAGACCACCTTGCTGCGTCACCTGCTCAAGGCCGAGCACGGCCTGAAAATCGCCGTGATCGAAAACGAGTTCAGCGACGCCGGCATCGACACCCAACTGCTGGGCGACGAACCGGTGCAGGTCATGACCCTGGCCAACGGCTGCGTGTGCTGCACCATCCACACCGACCTGACCAAGGCGCTGTTCCTGCTGCTGGAGCGTCTGGACAGCGGCGAAATTGCCTTCGACCGGCTGGTGATCGAGTGCACCGGCCTGGCCGACCCGGCACCGGTGGCGCAGACCTTCTTCATCGACGAAGAGCTGCGCGAGCGCTACATCCTCGACGGCATCATCACCCTGGTGGATGCCGCGCATGCCGACCTGCACCTGACCCAGACCATCGCCCAGGCCCAGGTCGGGTTTGCCGATCGCCTGCTGGTGAGCAAGACCGACCTGGTCGATGCGGCCGCGTTCGAGGCTTTGAGCCAGCGCCTGGCGCGGATCAACCGACGTGCGCCGATCCGTGTGGTGGACAACGGCAGGATCGACCTGGCCGAGATGCTGGATGTGCGCGGGTTCAACCTCAACGCCAGCCTCAACCTGCGGCCTGTTGTGGCGGCGGGCAACAGCCTGGACCGGATCTCCAGCATGGTGCTGCGTACCGATGTGCCGCTGGATATCGACCGGCTGAGCGAGTTCATGAACCAATTGCTGGAGGCGCATGGCAAGCAGCTATTGCGCTACAAGGGCGTGTTGAACATTGCTGGCGAGGATCGGCGGCTGGTGTTTCAGGGCGTGCTGAAGCTCTATGGCTTCGACTGGGATACCGAGTGGGCCGAAGGCGAACAGCGCGAGAGTGTGATGGTGTTCATTGCCGATGACCTGCCCGAGGCGAAGATTCGCGAGGGGTTCGAGGCCTTGGGTCGCCCCTGAGGGCCCATCGCGGGTCAAGCCCGCTCCCACAGGTTTACTACCCATCTGGAGGGCTATGAAATCCTGTGGGAGCGGGCTTGACC
>NZ_JASCPN010000045.1:0-45413 GCF_029960155.1 Pseudomonas sp. PS01300
GGTCAAGCCCGCCCCCACAGGTACATCACTGCCTTCAAGACCAGTGTTGTACCTGTGGGAGCGGGCTTGACCCGCGATTGGCAACGCCGCGTTACTTCAGGGTAACAGTGCCTTTCATCATCGAGATGTGGCCAGGGAACGAGCAGAAGAAGCCGTACTTCTCGTCAGCCTTGAGCTTGGAAACATCGAAGGTCACCGAGTCCTTCTCACCAGCACCGATCACCTTGGTGTGGGCGATCACGCGGTCATCACCTTCCTTCAGGTAATCCTTGTCGATACCGGCGCTCAGGCCGTCGGTGGCGATTGGCTGCATGTCAGCTTCTTTGCTGATCACCAGGTTGTGGCCCATGACGTTCTTCGGCAGGTTGCCCGAGTGGGTCAATTCGACGGTGAAAGTCTTGCAGCTCTTGTCGATCTCAATGGCCTTGGTGTTGAAGGACATCTGGTCGGTGGAATCGACCGTGACCTTGCAATCGGCAGCGAAGACCTGGGCACTGGCGAGGGTCAGCAGGGATACCGCAACAGCTTTGGCAAACATCGTGAATCTCCTTGGCAGGGGTTTTTTATCCGTTTCTATACTGCCCCAGAGCGTCCCCCACCGGCCTGATATGAGTCAAGGGGCAGGTTAGGCGCGCTGGTAGTAAATTTTCGCTATGGATTGTATACACAAAATCCGCAGGACCATCATGCGCCATTCAGGGACGATGAGACAACCTCTCAATTAGGAGTACAGGACATGTCCCTTGGTAGTCTGATGCGCAGCCTGCTGGCTGCCTATGCCTGCGGTGCCACTGGCAGCAACGTCGAATTCGCGCGCCCGGAGTGATGGGCCGTCACGCCGGGCCTTCATCCAGCGGCAACACTGTCACCTGCACCTGCGGGTCATGGCTGCCCCCGCCCAGAATCACCCCACGCAGCGGTGACACATCGGAAAAATCCCGGCCCCAGGCCAGAGTGATGTGCTCCAGCGCCGGCAGCAGGTTGTTGGTGGGGTCGAAATCCACCCAGCCGTTGACCGGGCAATACACCGACACCCACGCATGCGAGGCATCGGCCCCGATCAGCCGGGCCTGCCCGGGCGGCGGGCGCGTCAGCAGGTAGCCGCTGACATAGCGCGCCGCCAGCCCGCGCGAGCGCAGGCACGCGAGCATCAGGTGGGCGAAGTCCTGGCACACGCCGCGGCGACGCTGCAGCACCTCCACCAGCGGGGTGGCCACCTGGGTGGCACCGGCATCGAAGGTGAACTGGCTGAAAATCTGCTGCATCAGGGCCTGCACGCACAGCAGCAACGGCTGGCCCGGGGCGAAACACGGCTCGGCAAACACGACGAAACGCTGCTTCAGCCGCACATACGGCGATTCGAAACGAAAGCGGCACGCCTCCAGCGTGGCCGCAGGCAGCGCCTGCCCCGAATATGCCAGCGCCTGGCACACCTGTTCCCACGGCGGCGAGGCAGCCAACACCGGCGCGGCGCGCGACAGCACGTTCACCTGCACCCGCGTCACCACGCGCAGTTGATCATGCTGGCGCTCCAGCGCCAGCCGGGTCAGCGGGTTGCCGAAGCCGTCGAGCTCGTCGCGCCGCCGGGTCGGCAGCGGGTCGACCTGCAATTGCCGGTCTTCGCACTGCTGCCAGGCACAGGCCCGTGGCCACAGATGCACCAGTTGCTGGGCCAGGGACACCGGGCTGTCATAGCGGTAATGGGTGTCGTGCAGTACCTGGTAGCGCGCGCTCATCAGGCCGACACCGTCTGCTGGCTGATGTCATCGACATGCACGAAGTGGCGCAGCGCCAGTCGCTCGGAGGCCTGCAGGCTGGCCTTGGCGATCTCGCCCAGCAACTCGGCCAGGCCATCGAGCACCGCGCGCACGCTGGCCTTGCCGAACAGCGCGTGCTCCAGGCTGCCCAGGTCGAAGTGGTACAGGCGCTCGGCCAGCAGGGCCAGGGTCGGGTCTGGCGGGCTGCCGAACTCATCGCTGGATCGCTCCAGGGCACGCACCAGCAGCTTGAGCTGGAACAGCACCGCATGGGGGTTCTGCTGGTCGAGCAGGAGCAGGTCCAGCACCGGGATCAACTGCGCCACCGCCAGGTAGCGCGAGCGGTAGGTGATGCTGCTGTTGCCCAGTTCAAGCAGCCATTCCAAACCCGCCTGGTCGAAGGCGCCGGGGCCGCGCAGAAAACTGGCCAGGCTCAGGCTCAAGCCTTGCAGGCGCTCGATGCGCCGCCCGATCATCAGAAAGCGCCAGCCTTCATCGCGGGTCATGTCGTCCAGGGCAAAGCCGGACAGCGCCGCCAGCGACATCACCAGGCGGTTGAGAAAATCCAGCAGCTCGCCGAAGTCCGCCGTCTGCCCACCCAGCGCCTGGGCTTCGTGCTGCAACTCCACCAGCGCCTGCCAGTTCTCCCGCGAGAGCTTGCCGCGCACCTGGGCGGCGGTCCATTGCAGGCGCTGCAGGTTGGCGCGCAGGCTGAACGCCCAGTCGGCATCGAGCAAGGCGGCGCGCAGGCGCTCGGCCAGGGTGCCCTCGGGGGGCAGCAGCTCAAGCTCTTCGGCCAGGGCCACCGCCGCCTGCCAGGTGGACGGATGTTCGCCATCCAGGTAGCGGCTGAGCAGAATGCGCAGCAGGCGCGCGCTGGTGTCGCAGCGCTCGCAATAGCGGCCGAACCAGAACAGGTTTTCCACGACCCGCGACGGCAGGTACGGGTCCTGGCGGATCAGATCGGCCACGCCAAGGGTGCGGCTGGCCTGCCACTGTTCGCCGACCGGGGCCGCCTCGCCGAGTACCCAGGTGTCCTTGCTGGCCCCGCCGCGCTGCATCGACACCACCTCGGCATCGGCCAGGGCGGCCACCCGGGTCAAGCCGCCGGGCAGCACCCGGTAGCCATCGGCGGTGGCCACCGCATACACCCGCATGCCGATCGGCCGCGCCTGCAGCGTGCCCTGCCATACCGGTGCCTGGGACAACTGCGCCAGTTCCTGTGCCACGTAGGCATACGGGCGTGCACGGATGCGCCCGGCCAAGGCATCGCGCGCCGCGTCGTCCAGGTCGCGCCCGAACAGCGCAGCGAAACTCTGCGAGGGGAACGCCGGCTTGATCAGCAGTTCCGGC
The DNA here is from genome assembly GCF_029960155.1 of Pseudomonas sp. PS01300. NCBI lineage: Bacteria > Pseudomonadati > Pseudomonadota > Gammaproteobacteria > Pseudomonadales > Pseudomonadaceae > Pseudomonas > Pseudomonas sp. PS01300. The sequence continues at coordinate 3,111 of NZ_JASCPN010000045.1, forward strand.
AGCCTGGCCAGGGCCTGCTCCAGCGCAGGCGGCTCGCCGCACCACCAGGTGGCGATCGACGGCAGGCTCAGGGCCTCGCCGAACAGGTGCTGGTTGATGGCCGGCAGAAAGCCGAGCAGGCCGGGAGATTCGAGCACCCCGCTGCCCAGCGCATTGGCCACCAGCACGCGGCCCTGGCGTACCGCGTCGAGCAGGCCGGGCACGCCGAGGGCCGAGTCGGTACGCAGTTCCAGCGGGTCGCAGAAATCGTCGTCCAGGCGGCGCATGATCGCGTGCACCCGGCGCAGCCCGCCCAGGGTCTTGAGGTAAACCGTGGCATCGCGCACGGTCAGGTCGCTGCCTTCGACCAGTGGGTAACCCAGCTGGCGGGCGAGGAACAGGTGCTCGAAATAGCTTTCGTTGAAGCGCCCCGGGGTCAGCAGTACCACCAGTGGCGGTTCCTGGCCGCTGGGTGCCAGGCGCAGCAGGCTCTGTTGCAGGTTGCGAAAGAAGCCGGCCAGGTGCTGCACGTGCAGGTCGCGGTACAGGTCCGGCAGGGTGCGCGTGACCAGCGTGCGGTTCTCCAGCGCGAAGCCGGCCCCGGAGGGCGCCTGGGTGCGGTCGGCGGTGACCCACCAGCGCCCATCGGGGCCGCGGGCAAGGTCGGCAGCGTACACATGCAGGAAGGTCGAGCCGGGCGGCGTGATGCCCTGGCACGGCCAGAGAAAATTGTTGTGGCCGAACACCAGCTCGGACGGCAGCAGGCCTTCGCCGATCAGGCGCTGCGGGCCATAGATGTCGGCCAGTACCGCGTTGAGCAGGTGCGCGCGCTGGGCGATGCCCGCCGCCAGCGCCTGCCACTCCTGCGCGGGGATCAGCTGCGGCAGCAGGTCCAGCTCCCACGGGCGATCGGTGCCGTCGGGGTCGGCGTAGATGTTGTAGGTGACGCCGTTTTCCTGCAGATGGCGCGCCAGTTGGGCCTGGCGCTGTGCCAGCTGGGTGGGGCCGCTGCGTTGCAGGTGCTGGTGCAGGCGCTGCCAATGCGGGCGCACGCTGCCATCCGCCGCGAACATCTCGTGGTAGGAGGCAGGGCTTGGTGAGGCCAGCGGGTCAGCCATGGGCGTGCTCGGTGACGGCAGGTGATGCAGGGTAGCGTGTGGCGGGGATGGGGAGAAGGATGGATGTGGCCTTGCGGGCCTCATCGCGGGTCAAGCCGCTCCCACAGGATAGTCAGTGGCCTATGGATCTGCACTGTACCTGTGGGAGCGGGCTTGACCCGCGATGGTCGCGACGCGTATCAGCGTGGCAACACCGGCTCGCGGGTCTTCTTGCCCTTGCCCTTGCCACCCTTGGCGGCGTCCTTGCGTGCCTTGGCCGCTTCCTGGTTACGCGCAAAGGCGGCCGCCTTGGCCTGCTCGCGCTTGTCCCACGGCTTGGCACCGTCGCTGGCACGCGGCGGCAAGCCGGTGTGCTGGGTCAGGATCTTGGTTTCCTTGGCCACCTTGTGGCTGCCCGCCGGCGTCGAGTTCTTGCGCCGCGCACTCTGGTAGCTGTCGGTCGCCGGCTGGTGCAGCGGGATCAACTGGTGCTTGGCCGGCCCGATCAGGTCGGCACGCCCCATGCGCTGCAGGGCTTCGCGCAGCATCGGCCAGCCCTTGGGGTCGTGGTAACGCAGGAACGCCTTGTGCAGGCGGCGCTGCTCCTCGCTCTTGACGATGGTCACCGCGTCGCTCTTGTAGGTGACCTTGCGCAGCGGGTTCTTGCCCGAGTGGTACATGGCAGTGGCCGAGGCCATCGGCGACGGGTAGAACGCCTGCACCTGGTCGGCGCGAAAGCCATTGCCCTTGAGCCACAGGGCCAGGTTCATCATGTCTTCGTCGGTAGTGCCCGGGTGCGCCGCGATGAAGTACGGGATCAGGTACTGCTCCTTGCCCGCCTCCTTGGAGTACTTCTCGAACATGCGCTTGAAGCGATCGTAGCTGCCGATACCAGGCTTCATCATCTGGTTCAGCGGGCCTTCCTCGGTATGCTCCGGGGCAATCTTGAGGTAGCCGCCCACGTGGTGGGTGACCAGCTCCTTGACGTACTCCGGCGACTCGACTGCCAGGTCGTAGCGCAGGCCCGAGGCGATCAGGATCTTCTTCACCCCCGGCAGGTCACGCGCACTGCGGTACAGCTGGATCAGCGCCGAGTGGTCGGTGTTCAGGTTGGGGCAGATGCCGGGGAACACGCACGACGGCTTGCGGCACGCAGATTCGATTTCCGGGCTCTTGCAGGCAATGCGGTACATGTTGGCGGTCGGCCCGCCCAGGTCGGAGATGACCCCGGTAAAGCCCGGCACCTTGTCGCGGATTTCTTCGATCTCGCGAATGATCGAGTCGTGGGAACGGTTCTGGATAATGCGGCCTTCGTGCTCGGTGATCGAGCAGAAGGTGCAGCCACCGAAGCAGCCACGCATGATGTTCACCGAGAAGCGGATCATGTCGTAGGCCGGGATCTTCTCCTTGCCATACGCCGGGTGCGGGACGCGCGCATAGGGCATGCCGAACACGTAGTCCATCTCTTCGGTGGTCATCGGGATGGGCGGCGGGTTGAACCACACGTCCACCTCGCCGTGCTTCTGCACCAGCGCACGGGCGTTGCCCGGGTTGGTTTCCAGGTGCAGCACGCGGTTGGCGTGGGCGTACAGCACCGCATCGCTGCGCACCTTCTCGTAGGACGGCAGGCGGATCACGGTCTTGTCGCGGGTCATGCGCGGGCTGGCCAGAATCTGCACCACCTTGGCTTCCTGCGGGTCTTCGACCGGGCCCTTCTCCTGCTCGATGGCGCAGGCCTGGGTGTCCTGGGTGTTCACGTACGGGTTGATGATCTTGTCGACCTTGCCCGGCCGGTCGATACGCGTGGAGTCCACTTCGTACCAGCCCTGCGGGGTGTCGCGGCGCACGAAGGCGGTGCCGCGGATGTCGGTGATGTCTTCGATCTTGTGGCCGTAGGACAGGCGCTGGGCGACTTCGACGATCGCGCGTTCGGCGTTGCCGTACAGCAGGATGTCGGCGCAGGCGTCGATCAGGATCGAGTGCCGCACCTTGTCCTGCCAGTAGTCGTAGTGCGCGATGCGGCGCAGCGAGGCCTCGATGCCACCCAGCACGATCGGCACGTGCTTGTAGGCTTCCTTGCAGCGCTGGCTGTAGACCAGGCTGGCACGGTCGGGGCGCTTGCCGGCCAGGCCGCCCGGAGTGTAGGCGTCGTCCGAGCGGATCTTCTTGTCGGCGGTGTAGCGGTTGATCATCGAGTCCATGTTGCCGGCCGCGACACCGAAGAACAGGTTCGGCTCGCCCAGCTTCATGAAGTCGTCTTTGCTCTGCCAGTTCGGCTGGGCAATGATGCCCACCCGGAAGCCCTGGGCTTCGAGCAGCCGGCCGATGATGGCCATGCCGAACGACGGGTGGTCGACGTAGGCGTCACCGGTCACGATGATGATGTCGCAGGAATCCCAGCCGAGCTGATCCATCTCCTCCCTGCTCATCGGCAGGAATGGCGCTGGCCCGAAGCATTCGGCCCAGTACTTGGGATAGTCGAAAAGTGGTTTGGCTGCTTGCATGTCAGTGACCGGTTCTTGGTATCAGGGAAATCGCGGGCGCGGAATATAGCACAAATTTTGACCAATTCCGACGTCAGAAGTCGGAATTGGCCATCGGTACCTTATTCGTCGTCGTCGAAGTTGTAGCTGCCCGGTGCCAGGTTCTCGAAGCGCGTGTACTTGCCGATGAACGCCAGGCGCACGAAGCCGATGGGGCCGTTACGCTGCTTGCCGATGATGATCTCGGCGATGCCCTTGTGCTCGGTCTCGGGGTGGTACACCTCGTCGCGGTACACGAACATGATCACGTCGGCGTCCTGCTCGATCGCACCCGATTCACGCAAGTCGGAGTTCACCGGGCGCTTGTTGGGGCGCTGCTCGAGGGAGCGGTTGAGCTGCGACAGGGCGATGACCGGGCAGTTGAATTCCTTGGCCAGGGCCTTGAGCGAGCGCGAGATCTCGGAAATCTCGTTGGTACGGTTGTCACCGCTGGAGCCCGGGATCTGCATCAGTTGCAGGTAGTCGATCATGATCATGGCGATCTCGCCATGCTCACGCACCAGGCGCCGGGTACGTGCGCGCATTTCCGACGGGCTGATGCCGGCGGTGTCGTCGATGAACAGCTTGCGGTCATTGAGCAGGTTGACCGCCGAAGTCAGGCGCGGCCAGTCGTCGTCGTCCAGCTGGCCGGAACGCACCTTGGTCTGGTCGATGCGCCCCAGCGAGGAGAGCATACGCATGATCAGCGATTCGCCTGGCATCTCCAGGGAGTACACCAGCACCGCCTTGTCGCTGCGCAACACGGCGTTCTCCACCAGGTTCATGGCGAAGGTGGTCTTACCCATCGACGGACGGCCGGCCACGATGATCAGGTCGGCCGGCTGCAGGCCGCTGGTCTTCTCGTCCAGGTCGGTGTAACCGGTGGAAATACCGGTGATGGCGCTGTCGGAGTTGAACAGCGTGTCGATGCGGTCGATGGCCTTGGTCAGCAGTTCGTTGACCCCTACCGGGCCACCGGTCTTGGGCCGTGCTTCGGCGATCTGGAAGATCTGCCGTTCGGCCTCGTCGAGGATCTCGGCGGCGTTGCGGCCCTGGGGGTTGAACGCGCTGTCGGCGATCTCGCTGCTGATGCTGATCAGCTGGCGCAGTGTGGCGCGCTCGCGAATGATCTGCGCATAGGCCTTGATGTTGGCCACCGACGGGGTGTTCTTGGCCAGCTCGCCCAGGTAACCCAGGCCACCGACCTGGGAGCTCAGGCCTTCCTTGTCGAGCTGCTCGTGCAGCGTCACCACGTCGAACGGGGTGTTGAGGTCGGCGAGCTTGTAGATGGCGCGGAAGATCAGGCGATGGTCATGCCGGTAGAAGTCGCCGTCGGAGACTTGATCGAGCACGCGCTCCCAGGCGTTGTTGTCCAGCATCAGGCCACCGAGTACGGCCTGTTCGGCCTCGATGGAATGCGGCGGCACCTTCAGGGCAGCGGTTTGCAGATCATATTGCTCGGGGGCGGTTATCTCGTTCATGGCCACTTGGGAATCAGGGTGTTGAAAAAGACAAAGGGCACGACCTGCAATGCAGGATCGTGCCCGATGTTAACCGGCTGGCACCCAGGGTGCCAGTCGATTGGTCCAGCTTAGGCTGCGACGACAACCACGCGAACGGTGGCTTCTACGTCGCTGTGCAGGTGCACGGCTACGTCGAATTCGCCAACGTTGCGGATGGTGCCGTTCGGCAGACGCACTTCAGACTTGGCCACTTCAACGCCGGAGGCGGTCAGGGCGTCAGCGATGTCGTGGGTGCCGATCGAACCGAACAGCTTGCCTTCGTCACCGGCGGTGGCAGTGATGGTCACTTCCAGCTCGGCCAGTTGGGCAGCGCGGGTTTCAGCCGAAGCTTTCTTGTCAGCAGCCAGTTTTTCCAGCTCGGCGCGACGCTCTTCGAACGCAGCCAGGTTGGCAGCGGTCGCAGCGGTAGCCTTGCCGAATGGCAGCAGGAAGTTACGACCGTAACCGGCCTTAACATTTACCTTGTCGCCCAGGTTGCCCAGGTTGGCGACTTTTTCCAGCAGGATCAGTTCCATTAGGTATAAACCTCTTAACTTTTAACCTTCACCGTTCGCGTCACCGGCATCTTTCGATGCAGAACGACCGCGAAAATCAATCAGGCTGTCGACAATGGCCAGAACCACGAGCAACGGATAAATCAGCTGCATGAACAGCACCAGCGTCACGTACATCCCCACCAGCCAGAACCTGGCCAGGCGCTTCTGCGCGACCAGCCCGTGAATCAGAGCCAGCCCGGCGAACACCAGCGGTACGCTGCACAACGGTGTCAACATCGCCAGTTCGCTGCCGAAATTCGGCGCTATCAGCATGCACACCAGCAGCAACAGCGCCGGTACCAGCGGGAGCCGTATGGCGCGAAACTCGCTGCCAAAGCCTCCCGGGTTGTACAACGCGGCTTGCCAGTAGCGACCCAACATCAGGGCCAGCAGACTGACTGCCTGCAGCAATGCCGCAATCAGGCCGGTAAGCACCGGTGCGATCACGCTCCCCAGGCGGGCCCGCTCTTCTACCGTCAACTGCTGGTAGAGACCGTCGAGCATCTGCGGCAGGGCTTTTTCAAGCACCTGCGCCAGCGCTTCGATCGGTTCGCGGAACACCGAACCCAGGATGACGCCATACACCAGGCCCCAGGCGATGCTGAACAACAGCACCCGGCTCCAGGACTGTCCGGCGCGTAGCAACGCAGCCAGACCGAAGGTTCCCAGCAACACCATCAAGGTGCGCGGTTCACCGAAGAACCACCAGACCAGCGCGGGCAGCAATGCCCAGGCGAGGATCCCGGAGGCGTCCTTGAAACCGCGCCGCAGGAACACCAGGCTCCCGGCGGCGGCACTCAACCAGAACAACAGCGGCAATGCCGCACAACCGACCACTACCAGAGTGGCCTGCACGCGACCGCGCATGATGAAATCAGCTAACGCTCGCATGCACTTTATCCCTTGCTACCTGTCGACGACCCGGTCTCAGCGGCCGTGGCTGTCGGTGTAGGCCAGCAGGGCCAGGAAGCGGGCGCGCTTGATAGCGGTAGCCAGCTGACGCTGATAACGAGCTTTGGTACCGGTGATACGGCTTGGAACGATCTTGCCGGTTTCGGATACATAAGCTTTCAGGGTGTTGAGATCTTTGTAATCGATCTCTTTCACTTCTTCAGCAGTGAAGCGGCAGAATTTACGACGACGGAAGAAACGTGCCATGTAATAGGCTCCTCAAAAGGTCCGTGGATTACTCGTCAGCGTTATCGCTGTTGTCGCTGTTGTCGCTGTCATCGCCTTCGGCGTTGTCAGCGTGCTCAGGACGGTCGCGACGCTCACGGCGCTCACTGCGGTTTTCTTCAGCCTTGAGCATCTCGGACTGGCCGGTAACGGCTTCGTCGCGACGGATGACCAGGTTACGGATCACGGCATCGTTGTAGCGGAAGTTGTCTTCCAGCTCGGCCAGGGCCTTGCCGGTGCACTCAACGTTCAGCATCACGTAGTGAGCCTTGTGAACATTGTTGATTGCGTAGGCCAGTTGACGACGGCCCCAGTCTTCCAGACGGTGGATCTTGCCGCCGTCTTCTTCGATCAGCTTGGTGTAACGCTCAACCATGCCGCCGACTTGCTCGCTCTGGTCAGGGTGGACCAGAAAGATGATTTCGTAATGACGCATGAATGCTCCTTACGGGTTGTAGTCTGCCACCAGGGTGGTCAGACAAGGAGTGAATGACACTGTTTGTCTTGCCTTGTGCGGTGGGCGCATGCGCGCCTGCCAGCGGGGCAAGGGGCGCAATTGTAGAGAAGCGCCGGGGCGCACGCAAGGCAATTGGTGATTATTTGAACAGCCTTGAAAGCATCGCGGGCCAGGCCCGCCCCCACACAGGCCACCGAAAGCCCTGTGGGAGCGGGCTTGACCCGCGAAAGTGGCAACGCCTTATCAGGCCTTGCGCTTGGCCTGACGCTGACGCACCGCCTCGAACAGGCACACGCCCGTGGCCACCGACACGTTCAGGCTGCTGACGCTGCCGGCCATCGGCAGCTTCACCAGAAAATCGCAGTGCTCGCGGGTCAGGCGGCGCATGCCCTTGCCCTCGGCGCCCATGATCAGGATGGTCGGGCCGGTCAGGTCCTGCTGATACAGCTCCTGTTCGGCCTCCCCCGCCGTGCCCACCACCCACAGGCCGCGCTGCTGGAGCTTCTCCAGGGTACGCGCCAGGTTGGTCACGGCCACCAGCGGAATCACCTCGGCAGCGCCACACGCCACCTTGCGTACCGCCGGGGTCAGGGTCGCCGACTTGTCCTTGGGCACCACCACCGCCAGCGCACCGGCCGCATCGGCGGTGCGCAGGCAGGCGCCCAGGTTGTGCGGGTCGGTCACACCGTCCAGCACCAGAATCAGCGGCGCGCCTTCGGTGCGGTCCAGCAGCTCTTCGAGCATCGCCTCGCCCCACACCTGGCTCGGGCTGACCTCGGCGACCACGCCCTGGTGCACGCCCTCGACCCAGGCGTCCATCTCGCGGCGTTCAGCCTGGCCGACCGTCACTCGGTTCTGTGCGGCCAGCTCCAGCAGGGCCTGCACCCGCGGCTCGCTGCGGCTGTCGGCCAGCCAGATCTGCTTGACCCGCTTGGGGTGGTGGCGCAACAAGGCCTCCACCGCATGCACACCGTAGATCTTTTCCAGCTGACTCATGACTTGCCCTTGGGTTTACGTGAAGCGGAACCGGCTTTTGGCGGCCCCTTGCGGTGCTTGCTCGGTTTCTCCGAAGACGTCTTCGAGCTCTTGGCCGCAGGCTTGCCCACGGCGTTCTTGGCATCGGACAGCAACGCCTTCTTCATTTCCCGGCTCTTGCGCACTTCGGCGTTCTTGGCTGCGGCATCGGCCGGGAAATAGGCTTCGGAGGTTTCGTTCTTGCGGCTGCGACGCGGCGGCTCGGCCGGCGCCGCTTCGACCTTGGCGGCCTTGGCAGGCGCGCTGTAGGGCTTGGCGGCACCATTGGACTTGGCCGGGGCAGCGCCCGTCTTGCCCTTGGCGGCAGGCTCGGCACCACGCTGCTTGCGACCGATCGGCGCATTCAGGGTGTTTTCGGCCATCTCGAAATCGATCTTGCGCTGTTCGAGGTCCACGCGCATCACGCGCACTTCGACCGTGTCGCCCAGGCGGAAGCTGCGACCGGTGCGCTCGCCCGCCAGGCGGTGGTGTACCGGGTCGAAGTGGTAGTAGTCACCCGGCAAGGCACTGACGTGCACCATGCCTTCGACGTAGATGTCGGTCAGTTCGATGAACAGGCCGAAACCGGTCACCGCGGTGATCACACCCGGGAAGCTTTCGCCCACGCGATCCTTCATGTACTCGCACTTGAGCCAGTTGGTCACGTCGCGGGTGGCTTCGTCGGCGCGTCGCTCGCTCATCGAGCACTGCTCGCCCAGCTGCTCCAGGGCCGCCTCGTCGTACGGGTAGATGCGCGCCTTGGGAATGCTCATCGCGCCGGCCCGCTTGACGTGCGGGGTTTCCTGGCGCGAACGGATCACGCTGCGGATGGCACGGTGAGTCAGCAGGTCGGGGTAACGCCGGATCGGCGAGGTGAAGTGGGTGTACGCCTCGTAGTTCAGGCCGAAGTGGCCGTTGTTGTCGGCGCTGTACACCGCCTGGCTCAGCGAGCGCAGCATCACGGTCTGGATCAGGTGGAAGTCAGGGCGACCGGCGATCTGCGACAGCAGCGCCTGGTAGTCCTTGGGCGACGGACCATCCTTGCCCTTGTGCAGCGAAAGCCCCAGCTCGCCGAGGAAGGCGCGCAGTTTTTCCAAGCGCTCCGGCGGCGGACCGTCGTGCACGCGGTACAACGCAGGGATCTCGTGCTTCTTGAGGAACTCGGCCGTCGCCACGTTGGCCGCGAGCATGCATTCTTCGATCAACTTGTGCGCATCGTTGCGCACGGTCGGGCGAATTTCCGCGATCTTGCGCTCGGCACCGAAGATGATGCGGGTTTCCTGGGTTTCGAAGTCGATCGCGCCACGGGTGTGACGGGCCGCCAGCAACACCTTGTACAGCGCATACAGCTGCTTGAGGTCCGGCACCACGTGGCTGTACTGCTCACGCAGCGCCTTGCCTTCACGGGTACGGGCATGTTCGAGCATGCTGCTGACCTTGTTGTAGGTCAGGCGCGCGTGGGAGTGGATGACCGCTTCGTAGAACTGGTAATCGACCATCTGGCCGGACTTGTTGATGGTCATTTCACAGACCATCGCCAGCCGGTCGACGTTCGGGTTCAGCGAGCACAGGCCGTTGGAAAGTTCCTCGGGCAGCATCGGGATCACCCGCTCGGGGAAGTACACCGAGTTGCCGCGCACCTGGGCTTCGTTGTCCAGGGCAGAGCCCAGGCGCACGTAGCTGGACACGTCGGCAATCGCCACGAACAGGCGCCAGCCACCGGAGAACAGGCGCAGCTTGCCCAGGCTTTCGCAGTACACGGCATCGTCGAAGTCCCGTGCGTCTTCGCCGTCGATGGTGACGAACGGCAGGTGACGCAGGTCGATGCGGTGTTCCTTGTCCTTCTCTTCGACTTCAGGCTTGAGCTTGCGCGCTTCCTTGATGACCGCCTCGGGCCATACATGGGGAATGTCGTAGCTGCGCAGCGCCACGTCGATTTCCATGCCCGGCGCCATGTAGTTGCCGATCACTTCGACGATATCGCCCTGCGGCTGGAAGCGCTGGGTCGGCCAGTGGGTGATCTTCACCTCGACGAACTGGCCGACCTTGGCGCCGGCATTGCGGCCCGGGGTCACCAGCACTTCCTGCTGGACCTTGGGGTTGTCGGGGGTCACGAAGCCCACCCCGCCTTCCTCGAAGTAGCGCCCCACGATGCTTTCGTGGGCACGGGAGATCACTTCGACCACCACGCCTTCACGCCGGCCGCGCCGGTCAAGCCCGGACACGCGCGCCAGCGCTCGGTCGCCATCGAACACCAGGCGCATCTGCGCCGGGCTCAGGAACAGGTCGTCGCTGCCATCGTCGGGGACGAGAAAACCGAAACCGTCGCGGTGGCCCGAGATGCGACCCAGGATCAGGTCCAGCTTGTCTACCGGGGCATAGGTGCCGCGCCGGGTGTAGATCAGCTGGCCGTCGCGCTCCATGGCGCGCAGGCGGCGACGCAAGGCCTCGATCTGGTCCTCGGTCTGCAGGCCGAACTCTTCCACCAGTTGCTCGCGGGCGGCGGGAGAGCCGCGCTCGTCAAGGCGCTGGAGGATCAGCTCACGGCTAGGAATGGGGTTTTCGTATTTTTCCGCTTCACGAGCGGCCTCGGGATCGAGGGTCTGCCAATCGGCCATTAGTAGGGGTTCACCTTGTCTATATAGGGTTAGTTTGGCATAGCCGTATTGAAACCGGAAATCCGAGGCTTTGACAGCCCCGTCAGGGCCCTTGAGTGATGCCAAAACAGCCCAAGGAACAACGACTTGAAATTTTTGAGATTTTTTCTGAACGGGGCTTTACAGCCTTCGAGGGCATCCGTATAGTGCGCACCACAACGACGGACAGCGTCGTTATAGTTGAGAAGCGGCGCGATGTGAAGCATCATGAAGCCTCGACGATATGCCCAGATGGTGAAATTGGTAGACACGCCAGCTTCAGGTGCTGGTGACCTTACGGTCGTGGAAGTTCGAGTCTTCTTCTGGGCACCAATTTTCAAGTTTCAGATTAGCTTGCCTGTCTGGAATTTACGCAACACACGCTACACCGTTTCATGTTTCAATGCTTCAACTTTGCCCAGATGGTGAAATTGGTAGACACGCCAGCTTCAGGTGCTGGTGACCTTACGGTCGTGGAAGTTCGAGTCTTCTTCTGGGCACCATATTCTAGAGAAACCCGCGAAAGCGGGTTTTTTTGTGCCTGCGATTCGAGCTCACCCCACTGCCGCCCATTCGGACGCTGCGTTGCCACCCCGCCCTGCCCAACAAATCAAGTGAGTTAACCGATAGTCAGCTCATGAATTTTTCCTCACGGGCGTACTTGAGAAACTATATCGTTTATCATTGTTTCAAGATTTGTAGCCCGCAAGCGAGGAACCACCCGCATGACGATCCGCATCAACCCGATTTTGCGCGGCCTGGCCGTTTCCGTGTTCAGCCTGGTGCTCGCAGCACCCGCCGCCATGGCCGCCGACCCTGTGACGCTGACCCTGTACAACGGCCAGCACAAGGAAATCGGCGAAGCCATCGCCAAGGCCTACGAGGCCAAGACCGGCATTCACATCAATATCCGCAAGGGCAGCAGCAACCAGCTGGCCAGCCAGATCGAGGAAGAAGGCGCACGCTCCCCGGCCGACGTCATCTATACCGAAGAATCGCCGCCGCTGAACAACCTGGGCGAGAAAGGCCTGCTGGCCAAGATCGACGATTCGACCCTGCAAGTGCTGCCCAAGGAATACGTGGCCAGCAACGGCACCTGGATGGGCGTGACCGCTCGCACCCGCGTGGTGGCCTTCAACCCCAAGGTGATCGACGAAAAAGACCTGCCCCAATCGGTGATGGACTTCGCCGACCCCGAGTGGGACGGCAAGGTCGGCTTCGTGCCCACCAGCGGCGCGTTCCAGGAACAGGCCGTGGCCATCCTCAAGCTGCACGGGCGTGAAGCGGCCGAAGAATGGCTGACCGGCCTCAAGGCCTTCGGCAAGACCTACACCAACAACATGGTTGCCCTCAAGGCCGTGGAAAACGGCGAAGTGGCTGCCGTACTGGTGAACAACTACTACTGGTACGCCCTCAAGAAAGAGCGCGGCCAACTGGACTCCAAGCTCTACTACCTGGCCGACGGCGACGTCGGTGGCCTGGTAACCATCTCCAGCGCCGCGGCGGTCAAGGCCAGCAAGCACCCCAAGGAAGCCCAGGCCCTGCTCGCCTGGATGGCCAGCGAAGAAGGCCAGCGCGTGATCACCCAGACCACCGCCGAGTATCCGCTGCACAAGGGCATGGTCTCGGACCAGGGCCTGAAGCCGTTCGAAGACCTGCGCCCGCCGAAGATCACCCCGGCCGACCTGGGCAATGCCGAGGAAGCCCTGGAACTTGAGCGCGAGGTCGGCCTGCTCTGATGGAAGCCGTGCTGCCTGCGCCGTCTGTGGCGCGTTATGTTCCGCGCCGCAAGCGCCCCTCGATCTGGGTGGTGCTGCCGGTGCTGCTGCTGGTGGGCCTGAGCCTGCTGCCGTTGCTGTACGTGGGCCTCAAGGCCTGGCAGGCCGGCTGGCGCGAGGCGTTGTACCTGCTGTGGCGGCCCTTCGTCTGGGGCCTGATGAAGAACACCCTGCTGCTGATGGCCGGGGTGACCGTGGCCTGCGCCGCGGTCGGCCTGGCCCTGGCCTGGCTGCTGGAGCGCAGCGACCTGCGCGGGCGGCGTTTGTGGGGCGTGATCCTGTGCCTGCCGTTTGCCGTGCCGGCGTTCGTCAGCGGCTTCACCTGGGTCTCGCTGAGCCCGCGCTTCGAGGGGCTGGGCGGGGCGATCCTGGTGATGGCGCTGTCCAAGTATCCACTGGTGTTCCTGCCGGTGGCCGCGACCCTGCGCAACCTCGACACCTCGCTTGAAGAATCGGCCCGCACCCTGGGCTACAACCGCTGGGGTGTGTTCCGCCGGGTCACCCTGCCGCTGCTGTGGCCGTCGATCCTGGGCGGCAGCCTGCTGATTGCCTTGCACATGCTGGTGGAATTCGGCGCGCTGTCGATCCTGGGCCTGCAGACCTTCACCACCGCGATCTACCAGCAGTTCGAGCTGGAGTTCAGCAACGCCAATGCGGCGATGCTCTCGGCGGTGCTGCTGTTCATGTGCCTGTTGCTGCTGTGGTTCGAGCTGCGGGTACGCGGCAAGGCGCGGCACGTGCGCATCGGCCAGGGCGTGGCACGCCGCGCCAAGCCGATCCGCCTGGGTGGCTGGAGCATACTGGGGCAGTTGAGCTGCCTGCTGCTGGCAGTGCTGGGCAGCGGCATCCCGCTGGGCATGCTGGGCTACTGGCTGAGCGTGGGATCGTCGGCGGCCTTCCCGGTGGCCGACATCAGCCGGGCGCTGTTCTCGTCGCTGTCGCTGGCACTGGGCGGCGCGGGGGTGAGCCTGCTGCTGGCGTTACCGGTGAGCTTTCTGGTGGTACGCTACAAGGGCCGCCTGGCGATCTGGGCCGAGCGCCTGCCCTACTTGCTGCACGCGCTGCCGGGGCTGGTGATTGCGCTGACCCTGGTGTATTTCGCCCTGCACTATGTGCCGGCGCTGTACCAGACCACCGGCCTGCTGTTGCTGGCCTATGCGCTGCTGTTCTTGCCGCTGGCGCAGGCGCCGGTGCGTACCGCGCTGACCAAGGCCGCACCACAGCTGGAAGAGGCGGCGCGCACCCTGGGCGCGACGCCGTTCAAGGCGTTCTGCAAGGTGACCCTGCCGATCATCTTCCCGGCCCTGGCGGCAGCGTTTGCGCTGGTGTTCCTGGATGCGATGAAGGAGCTGACCGCCACCCTGCTGCTCAGCCCCACCGGCATGACCACGCTGGCGACCGAAGTGTGGGCGCATACCGCCAACGTCGAATTCGCGGCGGCGGCGCCCTACGCGGCGCTGTTGATTGTGGTGTCGGGGTTGCCGGTGTACCTGCTGACGACGCGGATGTACCTGAACCGCGCCTGAAAGGCATCGCGGGTCAAGCCCGCTCCCACAAGGATCGATGAGGCCCTTGTGGGAGCGGGCTTGACCCGCGATACAAACGACACTATCTCAGGCCCTGAACTGCCCCAGGCTGGCCTTCAACTGCGCCGCCAGGTCATCCAGCACCTTGCTGCTGGCCGTGGTCTGCATCACCACCTGCGCTGCACGCTCGGCCTGGGCATGAATCGTCTCGACCCGCCCACGCACCGCCTGCGCCCCCTGCGCCTGCTGCTCGGCCGCCCGGGTGGCCAGGCCGATCGCCGCATGCACCTGCTCCACCGACACCTGCACCGACTGCTGCAGGCGCGCGTTGTCCTTGAGCACGGTCAAGCCTTCGCTGGCCTGACGCCCGGCCTGGCTGATGGCTGCCACCGCCTCTCGCGCGCCCTGCTGCAAGGCACCGATGTGCGCCTGGATATCGCCGGTCGAGCTCTGGGTCTTGCTCGCCAGCGCCCGCACTTCGTCGGCCACCACGGCAAACCCGCGCCCGGTCTCGCCAGCCCGCGCCGCCTCGATGGCGGCATTGAGCGCCAGCAGGTTGGTCTGCTCGGCAATCCCGTGGATCACCTCCAGCACCACCTCGATCTGCTGGCTCTGCTCGGCCAGCCGCTCGATCACCTTGGAGCCCGCCCCCACCTGCCCGGCCAACGCTTCGATCAGCTTGGCCACCTGGGCCGAGGTACGGCTGTTCTCGTCGGTGGCCTGGCGAATGTCCACCACCTGCTGCAACGCTGCCTGCATGGCCTGGCTTTCGGCCTGGGCCTCATCGGCCATGCTCGACAGGGCACGCAGGCTCTCGGCCACCTCATCGCGCTGCGAAGCGGCCGCCGCATCGGCGCCCGCGTTGTTCTGCGCCATGGTGCCGATCTCGACCCCGGTGCGCTGCGCCACCTCGCCCGCTTCGCGCACGATGGGCTGCAGCTTGTCGACGAACTGGTTGACCGCTGCAGCCATGTCGCCGATCTCGTCTCGGCTGTCGATCGGTACGCGCTTGGTCAGGTCGCCGTCGCCGGCCGCCAGGTCGTTGAGCGCGGCAATCAGCAGGCGCAGCTTGCTCAGCACGCGCCGGCCGAGTACCACGGCCACCACCAGCAATACGCCGAAGCCCACCGCCACCAGCCCCAGGCCGATGTTCCAGCGCAGGGTCGCCGCCGCTTGCTGCACGGTCTGCGAGGTGTTGGCCTGCATCGCCGCGGCACTGGCCTGGGCCGCCTGCAGGCGGGCGCTCAGGGCCTTGTTGCTGTCGGCCGCAGCGCCCACCAGGCTGTCGCCGACCAACTGGTCGCCGCTGGCGATCAGCGCCGAGAAGCGCGCGTCCAGCGCCTTGAGCTCGTTGTCGACCGACGCCGTGGAGACGCCCATCACCACCTTGCCGATCTCGGTGCCGTTGGGGTTGATCGAGGCTTCGATCATGTACACCGCCGGGTCGTTGCGCGCCGCATCCAGCACCTTGTCGAGCGCCCGTTCGCCCTGGCCCTTTTCCATCAGGGCCTGGTTGATCGGGTTCTGCCGGTTCAGGTAGCGGGTCAGGTGCTGGCCCTGGGCGTCGTCGTAGACCACGAAGAGCACGTTGGCATTGCGCTGGGCGCGCCGGGAAAACTCCGACAGTGCCGGTATGTCGTCATCCCAGATGGCCCGCGGCGCAACCGATGCCAGCAGTTCGGCCATGTGATTGGCCGACTCCTTGAGGCTTTTTTCGAGGGTGACGCGCAGTTGCGCCTGCTCCTCCTGAAGGCGTGCGGATAGCCCGGCGGACAAACGCTGGCGGGTACTGGCCGAAAGGCTGTCCAGGCCCGAGCTGAGCTCACGCCCGGCTTGTTCCAGTTCACCCGACAGTTTCTGGCTGTCTGCACCCAGGCGATTACCCAGATCGGCCTCCAGCGCAGTCACCGTGCTCCGCGTCAGCGCGACCGCAACCAGCACCTGCACCAAAAGAGCGATACCCAACGCAACAAAGACAGGCCGCAACAGGCGGCTTCGTAACAATGAGAGAACGGCCGACACACAAGAACCCTCCGTATCGCGGGGCCATTATAGTGATGGCACCTTATAGGACGATTCTTACAGCAAAGGCCGTGCCGGGCAGCAGGCATACCGGTCAAATTCATAGCCAGGGCTGACCTTTATGACCCTTTCACCAACTGGCCAAAAAAAACGCCGCTGACCCGAAGGGACAGCGGCGTTCTTTACTGCCTACAGCGAATCAGGCAAACGGATGGCGCAGCACGATGGTCTCGTTGCGGTCCGGGCCGGTGGAGACGATGTCGATCGGCGCACCGATCAGCTCTTCCACACGCTTGATGTAGGCACGGGCGTTGGCCGGCAGTTCTTCCAGGGTCTTGGCGCCCACGGTCGACTCGCTCCAGCCCGGCACTTCTTCGTACACAGGCTGCAGGCCCACGTAGCTGTCGGCGTCGGTAGGGGCAACGTCCTTGCCCTCTGCGTCCTTGTAGCCGACGCAGATGTTGATGGTTTCCAGGCCATCGAGCACGTCCAGCTTGGTCAGGCAGATGCCCGAGATGCTGTTCACGTCGATGGCGCGACGCAGGATGACGGCGTCGAACCAGCCGCAACGACGGGCACGGCCGGTGGTTGCGCCAAATTCGTGGCCCTGCTTGGCCAGGTGCGCACCAACGTCATCAAACAGCTCGGTCGGGAACGGGCCCGAACCCACGCGGGTGGTGTAGGCCTTGGTGATGCCCAGGATGTAGTCCAGGAACATCGGACCAACGCCCGAACCGGTCGCAACGCCACCGGCGGTGGTGTTGGAGCTGGTCACGTAGGGGTAGGTACCGTGGTCGATGTCCAGCAGCGAACCCTGGGCACCTTCGAACATGATGTCCTTGCCGGCGCGACGCAGGTCGTGCAGCTCGGCAGTCACGTCCAGCATCAGCGGCTTGAGCAGTTCGGCGTATTCCTTGCACTCGGCCAGGGTCTTTTCGAACTCGATGGCCGGCTCTTTGTAGTAACCCACCAGCATGAAGTTGTGGTAGTCCACCAGCTCGCGCAGCTTGTCTTCGAAGCGTGGCATGTTGAGCAGGTCGCCCACACGCAGGCCACGACGCGCAACCTTGTCTTCGTAGGCCGGGCCGATGCCGCGACCGGTGGTGCCGATCTTCAGCTCGCCACGGGCCTTTTCGCGGGCCTGGTCCAGGGCCACGTGGAAGGACAGGATCAGCGGGCAGGACGGGCTGATGCGCAGGCGCTCGCGCACCGGTACGCCCTTCTCTTCCAGCTTGGTGATCTCGCGCAGCAGGGCGTCGGGAGCAACCACCACACCGTTGCCGATCAGGCACTGCACGCCTTCGCGCAGCACGCCCGAAGGGATCAGGTGCAGCACGGTCTTCTCACCGTCGATCACCAGGGTGTGGCCGGCGTTGTGGCCACCCTGGTAGCGCACTACGGCGGCAGCATGTTCGGTCAGCAGATCGACGATCTTGCCTTTGCCCTCATCACCCCACTGGGTGCCCAGGACTACGACATTCTTACCCATAACACTTGTCCTCATTCGCGCAAACTTGGCGCCGGCTCGTGCCGGCGTGGAATCTCAAATGGCCAGCGGCAGAACCTGCCAAAGCCCGTTTTGCTGAATCAATTGCCGATCGCAATCCGCCTCGACGGCGGCGGTCAGCGGCTGCCCAGGCAAGGCCTGAACCACCCGCTGGCCCTCACTGCGCAATTGGCAGACCAACTGCCAAAGTGCTGCATCGCTGCTGTCGGGCATCCAGATCCCGCCAGACGGCAACACCACCTCGGCTCGCCCCAGTGTGACCAGGGTCTTCAAATCCGTGGAGAAACCGGTAGCCGGGCGTGCCCGGCCAAAGTCTGCTCCGATGTCGTCATAACGACCGCCCTGGGCGATCGACTGGCCGACGCCTGGCACGAAGGCGGCAAACACCACACCGGTGTGGTAGTGGTAGCCGCGCAACTCGCCCAGGTCGAAATACAGCGGCAGCTCGGGGTAACGCGTGGCGAGGCGCTCGGCGATCGCCATCAGGTCATCCAGCGCCGCCAGCACTGCGGCCGGGGCACGGCCCAGGCGCACACGTGCCTGCTCGAGCACTTCGCGCCCACCGCACAGCTCGGTCAGCGAACGCAGCATGCCGGCCAGGTCAGCCGGCAGCGTGGCGGTCAGCTCGATCACTTCGTCGATGGCCTTGCGCTGCAGGGCGTCGAACAACTGCTGCTCGACCGCGCCCGACAAGCCGGCCGCCCGGGCCAGGCCGCGGTAGATACCGACATGCCCGAGGTCCATGTGCACATCCGGCACGTCGGCCAGTTGCAGCATGGCCAGCATCAGGCTGATGACCTCGACGTCGCTGACCGGGCTGGCATCGCCGTACAGCTCGGCGCCCAGCTGAATCGGGCTGCGCGAGGTCGACAGCGCACGTGGCAAGGCGTGCAGCACGCTGCCGGCATAGCACAGGCGGCTCGGCCCTTCACGGCGCAGGGTGTGCGCGTCGATGCGCGCCACCTGTGGCGTGATGTCGGCCCGAAAGCCCATCTGCCGCCCGGATTGCGGGTCGATGACCTTGAAGGTGCGCAGATCCAGGTCCTGGCCGGCACCGGTGAGCAGCGATTCCAGGTACTCGATATGCGGGGTCACGACAAACTCGTAACCCCAGCTCTGGAACAGGTCCAACACCTGACGACGCGCGATCTCGATACGCGCCGCCTCAGGTGGCAGTACTTCTTCGATGCCATCTGGCAGCAGCCAGCGGTCTACCGTTGCCATTACGCCATTTCCCCTATGGTCCGGGCGGCCTGCCCGCGGGCGAGCCTTGAGTGAAGCAGCTATCGGCACACAATGACGGGCAGCGCTGATTCCAGCGAAACCGCAGTACCGATACCCTCGTAAAACCTGAAGTGCGCCACAAGCCCGGGCCCGATAAAGGCCAATCGATCTTGCAGACGCAAAAAAGCCGGGAATTTCCCGGCTGCCGCATCATACACCCGTTTTCTCGCGGGAGGCACCCCGCCCGACGTTTTAGCCGCCGGGCGGGGTGTGCATGCTTACGGTTTGGTCTTGCCCATGAAGCGGAAGAACTCGCTGCTCGGGTCCAGCACCAGCACGTCGCTCTTGTCGGCGAAGCTCTCGCGGTAGGCCTTCAGGCTGCGATAGAACGCGTAGAACTCCTGGTCCTGGCCATAGGCCTTGGCGTAGATGGCTGCTGCCTGGGCATCACCATCACCACGGGTTTCTTCCGACTCGCGATAGGCTTCGGCCAGCAACACGCGGCGTTGACGATCGGCGTCGGCACGGATGCCTTCGGCCAGCTCGTTACCCTTGGCGCGGTGCTCGCGAGCTTCACGCTCACGCTCGGTGCTCATGCGTTCGAACACGCTGCGGTTCACTTCCTTGGGCAGGTCGATGGCCTTGACGCGAACGTCGACCACTTCGATGCCCAGCTCCTTGCTGGCCATGCGGTTCAGCGAAGCGGTGATGTCAGCCATCAGCGCGTCACGTTCACCGGATACCACCTCATGCAGGGTGCGCTTGCCGAACTGGTCGCGCAGGCCGCTTTCCAGACGGCGCGACAGACGTTCATCGGCGATCTGCTTGAGGCCCGAAGTCGCGGTGTAGAAACGCTCGGCGTCCTGCACGCGCCACTTGGCGTAGGCATCGACCATCACCGCTTTCTTCTCCAGGGTCAGGAACCGCTGGGTCGGTGCGTCAAGGGTCATCAGCCGCGCGTCGAACTTGCGCACCTGGTTGACGTAGGGAACCTTCACATGCAGGCCAGGCTGCACATCGGCCTGTACCACACGGCCGAATTGCAGCAGCACGGCGCGTTCGGTCTGGGCCACGATGTAGAAGCTGTTCCAGGCGACGATCGCCAGCACCACGGCGACGATCACGGCGATCAGGGATTTATTGCTCATCAGCGGCTCTCCCTGGAGCGCGTCTCGCGCTGTTGCTGTTGCAGGTCTGCGGCGGCACGGTTGGCGGCGTCATTGGCCGACGGCGTGACGCTGGTGACCGGGGTGCTGCCACTGCGGCGGCTGTCGATCATCTTGTCCAGCGGCAGGTAGAGCAGGTTGCTCTGACCGTCCTTGCCGGATACCAGGACCTTGCTGGTGTTGCTATACACTTCCTGCATGGTGTCCAGGTAAAGACGCTGACGGGTCACCTCTGGAGCCTTGCGGTACTCGGCGACCAGCTTGGTGAAGCGGTCGGCCTCACCCTTGGCACGCGAGACCACTTCATCGCGGTAGCCGTTGGCATCCTCGATGATGCGCTGCGCCTGACCACGGGCTTCCGGCACCACGCCGTTGGCGTAGGACTCGGCCTGGTTGCGCGCACGCTGCTCGTCTTCACGGGCACGGATCACGTCGTCGAAGGCTTCCTGCACTTCACGCGGGGCTGCCGCGCTCTGCACGTTGACCTGGGTCACGGTGATACCGGTACGGTAGGTGTCGAGGAAGCGTTGCAGACGCTCCTTGATTTCCACGGCCATCTGCTCACGACCTTCGGTCAGCACCTTGTCCATCGAGGTGGAACCCACCACGTGGCGCAGGGCACTGTCGGTCGCGTGCTGCAGGCTGACTTCAGGCTGATCGACGTTCAGCACGAAATCCTGCAGGTTGGTGATCTTGTACTGCACGGTCAGCGGCACTTCGACGATGTTCTCGTCTTCGGTCAGCATCTGGCCCTGCTTGGTATAAGCACGCTCGCGGGTGACGTTCTCCATGTACTTGCGATCGATCGGCGGGAAGTAGATGTTCAGGCCCGGCCCTACGGTTTCGTAGTATTTGCCGAAGCGCAGCACCACGGCCTGCTCCTGTTCGTCCACCACGTACACGGCGCTGTACAGCCATATGGCCGCCAGTACGGCCAGGCCGATACCCAGCAGACCGAAACCGGCACCCTTGCCGGAGCCGCTGTCGCCGCCCCGTTTCTTGCCACTGCCGAACATGCCGTTCAGGCTATCCTGCAGCTTGCGGAAGGCCTCGTCGAGATCCGGTGGTCCCTTCTTGTCGCCGCCACCACGGCGCCCACCCCAAGGATCCTGATTGTTCGAGTTGCCACCCGGCTCATTCCAAGCCATAGCGCTCTCCATCTGATAAAGCAAAGACGCGCCCACGGCGCGCCGTCCAATGCTACAGAATGCCTGTCACGGCTGCCCGACCGCGAGGTCGGGCTTGTATTGCAAAGTGTGTTGCTCGATGAACTCCAGCGGTTTCATCCCCTCGCGGCTTACCAGGCGATTGAACTCGACCCGGGACAAGCGTACCGCCAGCAGGGTGTTGCCGTCTTCGTCATGGTCTTCGCTCTGCACCGCCCCCAGGTCGAAGAACAGCGCGCGCAACCGCGCGAAACGCTGTTCCAGGCGCAGGGTACCGATGAACAGGTCATCCCCCAGCAGTTCTGCAATCGCCTGCCCCACCAGCTCCAGGCCACGACCGTCACGGGCCGATACCCATACCCGCTGCGGCTTGCCGTCGGCATCGCGCTGGATCTGCGGCTCGACCCCTTCGAGCAGGTCGAGTTTGTTATACACCTCGAGGATCGGCAAGCCTTCGGCACCGATCTCGCCGAGCACCGCCATGACCTGCTCGATCTGCTCCATGCGCTCCGGCTCATGGGCGTCGATCACGTGCAGCAGCAGGTCGGAGTTGCTCGACTCTTCGAGCGTAGCCCGAAATGCCTCGACCAGCTTGTGCGGCAGGTGACGGATGAAGCCCACGGTGTCGGCCAGCACCACCGGCCCGACGTCATCCAGCTCGAGCCGACGCAGGGTCGGGTCGAGGGTGGCGAACAGCTGGTCGGCCGCATACACCTCGGACTGGGTCAGCGCATTGAACAAAGTGGACTTGCCGGCGTTGGTGTACCCCACCAGCGACACCGAGGGGATATCCGCGCGCTTGCGCCCGCGCCGTGCCTGCTCGCGCTGGCTGCGCACCTTCTCCAGGCGGCCCTTGATCTGGCGCAGGCGTATGCGCAGCAGGCGCCGGTCGGTTTCGAGCTGGGTTTCACCCGGCCCGCGCAGACCAATACCGCCCTTCTGCCGCTCGAGGTGAGTCCAACCGCGCACCAGGCGCGTGCTCATGTGCTCGAGCTGGGCCAGTTCGACCTGCAGCTTGCCTTCGTGGGTACGTGCCCGCTGGGCGAAGATGTCGAGAATCAGACCCGTGCGGTCAAGCACGCGACACTCGAAGATACGTTCGAGGTTACGTTCCTGACTGGGCGTGAGGGTGTGATTGAAAATGACCAAATCGGCCTGTTCGGCTTTGACCAGGTCGCGAAATTCCTCGACCTTGCCGCTGCCAATCAGGAACTTGGCGGTAGGCTGGTGTCGCGCCACATTGGCGAACGCGACAATATCGGCACCGGCCGACAGGGCCAGCTCGCGGAACTCCTGCGGGTCTTCGCGCGCCTCAGGGCTCTGACCTTCCAAGTGAACGAGGATTGCCCGTTCACCACCACCGTGGCGCTCAAAGAACAAAGCAGACTCCTATCAGGCGTTACCTGGCTCAGCGTCGCCCTGTTCGGCGTCGGCTGCGCTTGGCAGACGAATCGGACGAACCGGCACCACTGTCGAGATCGCGTGCTTGTAGACCATCTGGCTGACGGTGTTCTTCAGCAGAATCACGAACTGGTCGAACGACTCGATCGTGCCCTGCAGCTTGATGCCGTTGACCAGATAGATCGAAACGCCGACCTTCTCTTTTCTCAAAGTATTCAAGTAAGGGTCTTGTAGCGAATGCCCTTTTGACATATGCCGCACTCCTGTAAGGATCAATAGTAAAAAATCAAAGAAATATGATGGCTCAGGCCGCCCCACCCCCAAGAGTAGACGGCAATTGCAGGGACTCAGCCCAATATGGAGACCGATCCCAGGTATTTCAAGGTGCGTGGCAGATTGTCGCAAGCCAGGCTGTCCAACCAGTGCAGATCGGCCCAACTGCGCAACCAGGTAAACTGCCGCTTCGCCAATTGGCGAGTGGCAATGATGCCGCGCTCCTGCATTTCAGCTGCACTCAACTTGCCATCAAGGTGATCCCAGACCTGGCGATAACCGACTGCCCGTATAGACGGCAGCCCTGCATGCAAGTCACTTCTGGCACGCAGTGATCGGACCTCGTCGACGAAGCCCTGTTCCAGCATTTGCCCAAATCGTAGCGCAATTCGCTCGTGCAGCACCTTTCGATCCTGCGGGGCGATTGCCAGGCTGGCGACAGTATAGGGCAATTGTTCCTGGCCCGAAGCGCCTGCGACGCTACTTTGCGCCGATTGACGCTCGCGATGTGACGTCATCGTCATGCCGCTGACCCGGTACACCTCCAGCGCCCGTACCAACCGCTGCGGATCGTTGGGGTGAATGCGCGCCGCCGATTCGGGGTCGACCGCCGCCAGCTGGGCGTGCAAGGCCTGCCAGCCCAGCTGTGCAGCCTCGGCTTCAAGCTCGGCACGCACCTGCGCATCGGCCGCAGGCATATCGGCCAGGCCTTCGAGCAGCGCCTTGAAATACAGCATGGTGCCGCCCACCAGCAGCGGGATATTGCCGCGCGCGGTGATCTCGGCCATGGCCTGCAGCGCATCGCGGCGAAAATCGGCTGCCGAATAGCTCTGGGCCGGGTCGAGGATGTCGATCAGCCGGTGCGGGTGCTCGGCCAGCAACGCCTTGGACGGCTTGGCGGTGCCGATGTCCATGCCGCGGTAGACCAGCGCCGAATCGACACTGATCAGCTCGCACGGCAGCACCTTGGTCAGCTCGATGGCAAGGTCGGTCTTGCCGGCGGCGGTGGGGCCCATCAGGAAGATGGCCGGGGGATTGCGAACTGCCATATCAGCGACCGCGCAGGAACAGTTTGTCCAGATCGTCCAGGCCCATCTGGGTCCAGGTCGGTCGGCCATGGTTGCATTGACCGCTGCGCTCGGTGTTTTCCATGTCGCGCAGCAGGCCGTTCATTTCCGGCAGGGCCAGGCGCCGGTTGGCGCGAATCGCGCCATGACAGGCCATGGTGCCGAGCAGCTCGTTCAGGTGTGCCTGGATACGGTCGCTGGTGCCGTATTCCATCAGGTCGGCCAGCACGTCCTGCACCAGGCGATTGGCCTCGGCCTGCTTGAGCAACGCAGGGATCTGCCGGATCGCCAGGCTTTCCGGGCCCAGGCGCTGCAGTTCGAAGCCCAGGCGCTGGAACCACGCCGCGTGTTCTTCGGCGCAATCGGCCTCGCGCTGGCTCAGGGCCAGAGACTCGGGCACCAGCAGCGGCTGGCCGCTCAGGCCCTCGCTGGCCATGGCCACCTTGAGCCGCTCGTACATGATCCGCTCGTGGGCCGCATGCATGTCCACCAGCACCAGGCCCTGGGCGTTCTCGGCAAGAATATAGATGCCCTTGAGCTGCGCCAGCGCATAGCCCAGCGGCGGAATATCGCCCTGGCCCTGAGGCAGGTTGGCCGGCTCGCTGCCGGGCAGCGGGGCGAAGAATTCGCGATACACCCCCTGGGCCTCGGCCGCGGGCAATGCCTGGGCCGGACGCGGGGTGTACTGGTACTGGTAGCCGGCGCCCGAGCCACTGCCCGCGGCGCTACCCGCCGTGTTCAGCATCGGCTGCGCCGGGGGCTGTTCGAGCAGATTGGCGGCCAGGCGCATCTCGCCCTGGGGGCCGAACTCGCCGGCCTGCAGGCCACTGGGGCGCTCCACCTCGGGGGCAGCGGCTGCACCCGGCTGGTGATCCTGCGGGCGCACATCGGCCAGCGCCCGGTGCAGGGTGCCGTACAGGAAGTCGTGCACCATGCGCCCGTCACGAAAGCGCACCTCGTGCTTGGTGGGGTGCACGTTCACGTCCACGCCGGTGGGGTCGACCTCCAGAAACAGCACGAAGGTCGGGTGCCGGCCATTGAACAGCACGTCGCGGTAGGCCTGGCGCACCGCGTGGGCGACCAGCTTGTCGCGCACGGCACGGCCGTTGACGAAGAAGTATTGCAGGTCGGCCTGGCTGCGCGAGAAGGTCGGCAGGCCGACCCAACCCCACAGATGCAGGCCGTTGCGCTCCACCTCGATCGGCAGCGCCTGCTCCAGAAAGCCCGGGCCGCAGATCGAGGCCACGCGCCGTGCGCGGGCCGTGTCGTCATGGGCTTCATGCAGGCTGAGGACGCTCTTGCCGTTGTGGCGCAAATGAAAGGCCACGTCGAAGCGCGCCAGCGCCAGGCGCCGGATGACTTCCTGCAGATGGTCGAATTCGGTTTTTTCGGTCTTGAGGAACTTGCGCCGGGCCGGGGTATTGAAGAACAGGTCGCGCACCTCGACCGAGGTACCCACCGGATGCGCTGCCGGCTGCACCCGCGGGGACATGTCGCGGCCTTCGGTTTCAACCTGCCAGGCCTGGTCGGCGTCGCGGGTGCGCGAGGTCAGGGTCAGGCGCGCGACCGAGCTGATCGACGCCAGTGCCTCGCCGCGAAAGCCCAGGCTCATTACCCGCTCGAGGTCTTCCAGGTCGCGGATCTTGCTGGTGGCGTGCCGCGCCAGGGACAACGGCAGGTCGTCGGCAGCGATACCGCTGCCATCATCGCGCACCCGCAGCAGCTTGACCCCGCCCTGCTCCACCTCGACGTCGATGCGCCGGGCGCCGGAGTCGAGGCTGTTTTCCAGCAGCTCCTTGATCACCGAGGCCGGGCGTTCGACCACCTCGCCTGCGGCGATCTGGTTGGCAAGCCGCGGGCTGAGCAGCTCGATGCGAGCGCCGCTGCTCATGGCTGGCCAGCCAGCGTGGTGGCCGGTACGTCGAGGTTCTGGCCCACCTTCAGCTCATCGGTTTTAAGGCCGTTGGTGCTGCGCAGGCTGGCCACGCTGACCTGGTAACGCACGGCGATCATGGCCAGGGTCTCGCCCGGACGCACGGTGTGCTCGCGCGGGCCCTGGGCGATCTTGCCGCTGTCTCGCAGGAAGGCGATGTAGGTGCCCGGCGGCGGGTTCTGCTGGAAGAACTGGCGCACGCCACTGTGGATCGAGCGTGCCAGGGCCTGCTGATGGCTGGCAGTGGCCAGCTTGGAGGCCTCGTTGGCGTTGGAGATGAACCCGGTTTCCACCAGGATCGACGGGATGTCCGGCGACTTGAGCACCATGAACCCGGCCTGTTCCACGCGGCGCTTGTGCAGCGGGGTGACCCGGCCGATATTGCCCAGCACCTTCTGCCCCACGTTGAGGCTGGAGCTGAGCGAGGCGGTCATCGACAGGTCGAGCAGCACGCCCGCAAGCATGCGGTCCTTGTCGTCGAGGCTGACGTTGCCGGCACCCCCGATCAGGTCGGAGCGGTTTTCGCTGTCGGCCAGCCAGCGCGCCGTCTCGGACGTGGCGCCACGGTCGGACAGGGCGAACACCGAGGCACCGAAGGCCGCCTTGGACGGCGCGGCGTCGGCGTGGATCGAGATGAACAGGTCGGCGCCCTTCTTGCGCGCAATCTCGGTACGCTTGCGCAGCGGGATGAAGTAGTCGCCGGTACGCGTCAGCTCGGCGCGAAAGCCCTTCTCGCTGTTGATCTGGCGCTGCAGTTCCTTGGCGATGGCCAGCACGATGTCTTTCTCATGCTGGCCGCGCGAGCCGGACGCACCCGGGTCTTCGCCGCCGTGACCGGCGTCGATGGCGATCACGATGTCACGCTTGCCGCTGGGCACCGGGGTCAGCTTGATCGCCGGCTGCGTCGGGGTCACCGGCACGGCCGGCGTGGTGGCCACCGACGGGGTCGGGGTGGGTGGCGTGGCGTCGGATTCCTGATCGAACAGGTCGACCACCAGACGGTTGCCGTACTGGGCGTTGGGCGCCAGGGTGAAGCTCTTGGGTGTCACCGACTTTTTCAGGTCGATGACCACGCGAAGGTCGGTAGGGGTGCGCTGCGCCGAGCGCACGCTGGTGATCGGGGTATTGGAGGTGGACACGTTCAAAGGCGCACCCAGGGTTGCGCCATTGATGTCGATCACCAGGCGATCCGGGGCCGTCAGGGTGAACACACTGTGCTGCACCGGGCCGGACAGGTCGAACACCAGGCGTGTGTTGTCCGGCGCACGCCATAAACGGACACTCTTGACTTGCGTGATCGCGAAGGCATCGACGGTTACTGCCGCCAGCAGCAGTCCTACAACGCCAAACAGTGCGCGAAAGCGCATACCTATCCCCATTTTCTAATTGATATCCAAGGCCAGAGCGGCACACCAGGCTTCACCGCGAGAGCCCTGCGGCAACAGGTTCAGCGAACGCCCGTCCGCCTGGGGGCTTATGGTAATGGTCAGGTCGGGCTTTGGCAAAATGCCCGCCCCCTTCTGGGGCCACTCGAACAGGCACAGTGCGTCGTCTTCGAAGTAGTCGCGAATGCCCATGAACTCCAGCTCCTCCGGATCGACCAGGCGATACAGGTCGAAATGGAAGGCACGAATGTCGCCAATCTCGTAGGGCTCAACCACAGTGAAGGTAGGACTTTTCACCGCGCCGGTGTGTCCCAGACCACGGATGATGCCCCGTGACAGGGTGGTCTTGCCGGCCCCCAGGTCACCCTCGAGGAAAATCACGCCGTGACCCTTGGTCACCTGGGCGATACGGGCACCGAACTCACACATGGTCGCTTCGTCGGCCATAAACAGGGTTACACCTGACACGCTGAATGCTCCTCCAGAACTTGACGAATGACCGGTATCAGGTCGCTGGCCGCCAGCCCGCGACCTTGTACGCCCAGGCGCTCGCCGGCACAGGCGTGCAGCCACACCCCCAGGCAGGCGGCGTCCCAGGCCGGCATGCCCTGGGCCAGCAGCGCACCCAGCACGCCGCTGAGCACATCGCCCAGGCCGGCACCGGCCATGGCCGGGTGACCGCGCTGGCACAGTGCCAATTGCCCGGCCGGGTCGGCCACCAGCGTGCCGGCGCCTTTAAGCACACACACCGCCGCGTACTTGCGCGCCAGCTTGAGCGCCGCCCAGGAGCGATCGGCCTGCACCGCTTCGGTGGAAATCCCCAGCAGGCGCGCCGCCTCCCCCGGATGCGGGGTAATGATGCTGCCCGCCGCCAGCGGCAAGGGTGCTTGCGCCAGCAGGTTCAGCGCATCGGCATCCCACACCTGGGCGTGCCTGGCCGGCACCACCGCCGAGAGCAGGCTGCGCCCCCAGGCGGCCTGCCCCAGTCCGGGTCCGACCACCAGTACGGTGGCGCGTTCAATCGACGCCATCAACTGGTTGGCCGAATACACGCCCAGGCTCATCACCTCGGGCAGGCGGGCCAGCGCGGCGGGCAGTTGCTCGCTGCGGGTGGCCAGTGACACCAGGCCGGCGCCGCAGCGCAGCGCCGCCTCGGCACTGAGCAGCACCGCACCGCCCGTGCCACGGTCGCCACCGACCACCAGCACATGGCCGAAGTCGCCCTTGTGTGCGGCATTCGAGCGCGGCGCGAGGCTCGCCAGGGTGACGCTGGTGAGCACCAATGGCTGATTTGCAGGGTGTTTGGTCTGAGGCATGCGTCGTTCGGCTCCGATGTCTGGCAGAATTATACGCACCTGAGTCATCGTTGCCCTATTTCGCATGTCTGCTTCCCCCCTCGATCTACCCGCCCTCGCCCAATCGATCAAGGATTGGGGCCGTGAACTGGGCTTTGCGCACGTCGGCATTGCCGGTGTGGAGCTGGGCGAACACGAAAAACACCTGGAACGCTGGCTGGCCGAGGGCTATCACGGCGAGATGGAGTACATGGGCGCCCATGGCAGCAAACGCTCGCACCCCGACGAGCTGGTGCCGGGCACCTTGCGCGTGGTGTCGCTGCGCATGGACTACCTGCCGGGCGACACGCAGATGGCGCAGATGCTCGCCCAGCCCGAAAAGGCCTACATCTCGCGCTATGCGCTGGGGCGCGACTACCACAAGCTGGTCCGCAAGCGCGTACAGCACCTGGCCGAGCGCATCCAGAAAGACATCGGGCCGTTCGGCTTCCGCGCCTTCGTCGACAGCGCGCCGGTGCTGGAAAAGGCCATCGCCGAACAGGCCGGGCTGGGCTGGATCGGCAAGAACACCTTGTTGCTCAACCGCAAGGCGGGCAGCTACTTCTTCCTCAGCGAACTGTTCGTCGACCTGCCGCTACCGGTGGACGAGGCGCAGGCCACCGAGCATTGCGGACGTTGCAGTGCATGCCTGGACATCTGCCCCACCCAGGCCTTCGTGGGGCCGTATGTGCTGGATGCGCGGCGCTGCATTTCGTACCTGACCATCGAACTGAAGAGCGCGATCCCCGAAGAGCTGCGGCCGCTGATCGGCAACCGGGTGTTCGGCTGTGACGATTGCCAGATCGTGTGCCCGTGGAACCGCTTTGCCCGGCCCACCGGCGAAGCGGATTTCAAGCCGCGCCACGGGCTGGACAATGCCGGACTGGCGGAGCTGTTCATGTGGGATGAAGAGACGTTTCTGGCCAGCACCGAAGGCTCGCCGCTGCGCCGGGCGGGGTATGAGCGCTGGTTGCGCAACCTGGCGGTGGGGCTGGGCAATGCGCCCTCGACCATACCGGTGCTGGAGGCGCTCCAGGCGCGGCGGGAGTATCCGTCGGAGCTGGTGAGGGAGCATGTGGAGTGGGCGCTGCGTCAGCATCAGGCACGGCTTTAGGTCTGCAGCGCGACCATCGCGGGCCAAGCCCGCTCCCACAGGGACAGCACCGGTTTCAAGAACAGTGGTGATCCTGTGGGAGCGGGCTTGACCCGCGAAGAAGCCCTCAATGCTCGTCGTTGTACTGGAACTTCGGCATTTCCCAGCGAAACCGTATCGCCAGCAGCCTGAGCAGCAACCCGCCAAACAGCGTCAGCAGAATCGCCTGCTCCCCCGGCACCTTGAAGTACACGCACCCCAGGTAGAACCACGCCGCCAGAAACGACACGCTGGCATACAGCTCACGCCGGAAGATCAGCGGAATGTCGTTGCAGAAGATATCCCGCAGGATGCCGCCAAACACGCCGGTGATCACCCCGCTGATCGACGCCACCAGCATGCCCTGGCCCATTTCCAGCGCGGTCATGCAGCCAATCAGGGTGAACGCCACCAGCCCCAGCGCATCGAGCACCAGAAACAGCGAACGCAGGTGGCGCATCAGCGGCGCGATAAAAATGGTGATCAAGGCCGCCACGCTGGTCAGCACCAGGTACTCCGGGTGCTTCACCCAGGTCAGCGGGTAGTGGCCCAGCAGCACGTCGCGCACCGAGCCTCCGCCCAGGGCCGTGACGCAGGCGATCAGCACCACGCCGAACCAGTCCATGCCGCGCCGCCCGGCCGACAGCGCCCCGGTCATGGCTTCGGCGGTAATGGCGATCAAATAGAGCATCAACAGCATGATGGCGCAGGTCCGTGCAAAGAGGCGCGCAGTCTACCCAGTTGCCCCAGGCACCAAAAGGGGGCGCGCCAACGATTGTTGGCGCAGTGCGGGTCAGAACTTGATGAAGTGCTCGCGGTAGTGGCGCAGCTCGGCGATGGATTCGCGAATATCGTCCAGCGCCAGGTGCGTGCCACCCTTCTTGAAGCTGTCGCGCACCTCGGGAGCCCAGCGTGCGGCCAGCTCCTTGAGGGTGGACACGTCCAGGTTGCGGTAGTGGAAGAAATTCTCCAGCTCGCGCATGTGGCGGTACAGGAAGCGACGGTCCTGGCAGATGCTGTTGCCGCAGATCGGCGACTTGCCCTTGGGCACCCACTGCTCCAGGAAGCGGATCGTCTCGGCCTCGGCCTCGGCCATGCTCACCTTGCTCTCGCGCACGCGCTGGGTCAGGCCGGAGTTGCCGTGGGTACGGGTGTTCCACTCGTCCATGCGCGCCAGCACCTCGTCACTGTGGTGGATGGCGATCACCGGGCCTTCGGCCAGGGTGTTCAGGTCACTGTCGGTGACGATGGTGGCCATCTCGATGATGACGTCGCTGTCCGGATCCAGGCCGGTCATTTCCAGATCGATCCAGATCAGGTTCTGTGGGTTCTGCATGATTCTGCTCCTCGGTAGGCGCGCAGTTTAGCCTAGTGGAGCGTGCTAGACTCGACGCCGTTGCACCCTCACATGCTTTGCTTGACGAAACGAGACCTACATGGCCAAACGCCAGCTCAATCGCCGCCAGAACTGGCGCATCGAAAAAATCCAGGGTGAGCGCGCCGCCCGCGCTGCCAAACGCGAACAGCACACGCTGGACACCCTCGAAGGCGGCGACCTGGGGCCTGAACAACTGGGCCTGGTGATTGCACACTTCGGCGTGCAGGTGGAAGTCGAAGCACAGGACGGCGACGTGGCCGGCCAGGTGTTCCGTTGCCACCTGCGCGCCAACCTGCCAGCGCTGGTCACTGGTGACAAGGTGGTATGGCGCGCCGGCAACCAGGGTATCGGCGTGATCGTGGCGCAGATGCCGCGCAGCACCGAGCTGTGCCGCCCCGACAGCCGTGGCCAGCTCAAGCCGGTGGCGGCCAACGTCGACCTGATCGTGATCGTGTTCGCCCCGGCCCCCGAGCCGCATGCCAACCTGATCGACCGTTACCTGGTGGCCGCCGAGCATGCCGGTATCCGCCCGCTGCTGCTGCTGAACAAGGCCGACCTGATCGACGAGCAGAACGCCCCGGCGCTGAATGCGCTGCTGGCGGTGTACCGTCAGCTGGGTTACCCGCTGCTGGAAGTGTCGGCGCACCATGGCGACGGCATGCAGCAGTTGCAGACCATGCTCGATGGGCACATCAGCGTGTTCGTCGGCCAGTCCGGGGTGGGCAAGTCGTCGCTGGTCAACAGCCTGCTGCCCGATGTCGACACCCGCGTAGGCGAGCTGTCGGAGTGGTCGGGCCAGGGCCAGCACACCACCACCACCGCGCGGCTGTACCACTTCCCGGGTGGCGGTGAGCTGATCGACTCGCCGGGCATTCGCGAGTTCGGCCTGGGGCACGTGAGCCGGGCGGACGTGGAGGCCGGCTT
Organism: Pseudomonas sp. PS01300; assembly: GCF_029960155.1. Classification (NCBI taxonomy): domain Bacteria; kingdom Pseudomonadati; phylum Pseudomonadota; class Gammaproteobacteria; order Pseudomonadales; family Pseudomonadaceae; genus Pseudomonas; species Pseudomonas sp. PS01300. Next base: position 35,267 of record NZ_JASCPN010000045.1, read on the forward strand.
CATCGAGTTCAACGACCTGATCGGCACCTGCCGCTTCCGCGACTGCAAGCACGACCGCGAGCCGGGCTGTGCGCTGCTCAAGGCGCTGGAAGACGGGCGCGTGCAGCAGCAGCGCATGAACAGCTATCGCTCGATCATTGCCAGCCTGCCGCAGGACAGCTACTGACCGTCATGGCGCAGGCGTTTGTTCGATGAACATCGCGTGCGCCACATCCTCGACCAGGGCCTTGGACATGCCGCTCAGGTAATGTGCCGCCCAGACAAGCGTGCCATCCGGCTCGATGCCGGCTTGCAAGGTGAGCTTGTAGGCGCAACTGAGCAGCAGGGCTGATTGTTCCAGGGCGAAGTCGGCGTTGTGGCCGGCTTGCACGCGAAACAGGCGCTCGGCGGTGGGGCCGCCCTCGCCTTCGCCGAAAGTGCCGACGCCTAGTGTCTTGAAGACTGAGCTGTTTTCCATCTGTTATCTCCCGACGACTTTCTTAATTGGCTCTACGGGCGTCTTCGCCGGCAAGGCCGGCTCCTACAGGTACTGCGAGCCTTTGTAGGAGCCGGCCTTGCCGGCGAACGAGCGCACAGCGCTCGCGATCAGTGCACGAGAGGATGTCTTCGAGGGGCAGATTGGCGTAATGCGGTGGATCGGGGACGATTTTCAACATGACCAACTCCAGTATCAGTGGAGCTACCACGCTTTGCTGTCAAACAAATAGGTGGCAGCTGTACGCGGGTTGACAGACCGAGGATACCGGAACTCGGCGCACACGAAGTGCCCCACGCACAGCCGCCATAAAGCGATGCACATGTGGTCCGAAATCAGTAACGGCCTGTCAAAACCGGTCGTTGAACACCAACGACGCGACGCAGACTAGAGCGCTACCGTGACCACCGCAATGGCGGGAAAGCGGCAAAAGTATGATTGGGAAGGGGCCTACAGGGAATAGGGAAATTCCGAAGATTCGCCTTACGCGGACACCTGTAGGAGCCGGCCTCGCCGGCGAAGGCGTCAGTTGTCGCAACACATTTGTAGGCCTTTTCACCCAGGCATGTAGTCCACCTCCTGATTCAATCCCACGCCTTGCACCACGCGTCGTAATCATCAAAGGTATCCCGCACCAGATTTGCGCCCACCAGGGACCTCCGGATGCCAGTCTCACTCCTCTACTGCCGCAACGACCTGGCCGCCGCCATGGCCATCGGCGAGCACCTGCGCCTCGAGGGCCTGGCCACCTGCCTGGAGGCCATCGACCCCCAGGCCGACGATGCCTGCACCCTCACCACCCTCATCAGCCGCAGCCTGCACGGCTGCACCCACCTGATCGTGCTGGTGTCGGGCAACACCTGCGGCGCCTGGTGGGTGCCCTTCGCCCTGGGCGCCGCAGCGCTGGCCGACCGACGGGTCGCCACGTTCCAGCTGGGCGAGCCGGCCAGCCCCACCTACCTGGGCGAACTGCCGACCATGGCGCAAGCCGCCGACCTGGACCTGTTCGTCAGCGCGTACCGCCTGGAACACACCCTTGGCCGTGCCCTCAACCTGCCCACGCAGGCCGCACCTGGCGACAATCGCTGCAATGCCCAGCACTTCCAGGCCGAGCTCAAGGCCAGCATCGGTCGCGGCTACTGAAATGCCGAACCCCACACAGCACAACGCCCGCACGGATCACTCCATGCGGGCGTTGTCGGCTGCCGGCTCACTGCGGCTTGTTGGGCTCGTCCATCTTCAACACGCCATCCTCGAAGATGTTCAGCTTCTCGCGCAGTTCACGCGGCTGCATCGGCTCGGGCTCGGGCGTCGGTGCCGCAGCGCCCGGCGCAGGTGCCGCGCCCGGCTGGGCTGCGTCCGGCGGCGTCGGCGAGGTCTGCTCGCCCTCGATAGTGCGCTGGGCCTTCTTGGTCAGCACGATGATGTCGATACGACGGTTCACCGGGTTGAGCGGGTTCTCGCGGTCGAACAGCGACGACGATGCATACCCCACCACCCGCGCCACCTGGGCATCCGGATAGCCACCGGCCACCAGCGCCCGACGCGCCGCGTTGGCACGGTTGGCCGACAGCTCCCAGTTACCGTAATCACCGGTGCCGGCGTAGGGCTTGGCATCGGTGTGGCCGCTGATGCTGATCTTGTTCGGCACCGCCTTGATGGTGTCGGCCATGGCCAGCAGGATGTCCTCGAAGTACGGCTGCAGGCGCGCACTGCCCAGGTCGAACATCGGCCGGTTCTCGGCGTCCATGATCTGGATGCGCAGGCCGTCCTGGGTGATCTCGAACAGGATCTGGTCCTTGAACTTCTGCAGTTGCGGGTTCTCTTCGACCTTGTTCTGCAGCTCCTGCAGCACCAGGTTCAAGCGGTCTTTCTCGACCTGCTCGGCCATGCTCTCGACCGCGTCCTTGTCCAGCTGGATGCTGGTGTCAGGCGTCGGCTCGGACTGCACTTCAGGGTTGATGGTCTTTTCCGGGGCCAGCTCTGGCGAGCCGCCCAGGTCGATGATGTACGGGGTGCCGCTCTCGGAGAACCCGATCGGGTCCTTGAAGTAGCCGGCAATCGCGATCTTCTGCTCGGGCGTGGCGGTGGACAGCAGCCACAGCACAAGGAAGAACGCCATCATCGCCGTGGCGAAGTCGGCGAACGCGATTTTCCAGGCGCCGCCGTGATGGCCGCCGCCGAAGCGCTTTACGCGCTTGATGATGATCGGCTGATTGTTTTCCATGGATCAGCGACCGCGAACTGCTTGTTCCAGCTCGGCAAAGCTTGGACGGTGCTTGGGGAACAGCACCTTGCGACCGAACTCCACCGCCAGCGATGGCGGCATGCCGGAGGCCGACGCCACCAGTGCGGCCTTGATCGCCTCGTACACGTTGACCTCTTCCTTGGCGTCGTGGGCCAGGGAGGTGGCCAGCGGGCCGAAGAAGCCGTAGGCCGCCAGAATACCGAAGAAGGTACCCACCAGCGCCGCACCCACGTGCAGGCCGATGGACTTCTGGTCGCCCTCGCCCAGCGAGGCCATGGTCACCACGATACCCAGTACCGCCGCCACGATACCGAAGCCGGGCATGCCGTCGGCGATGCCGGTCACGGCATGGGACGGGTGGTCGAGCTCTTCCTTCATGCTCAGCAGTTCCATGTCGAACAGGCCTTCGAGCTCGTGCGGGGCCATGTTGCCGGTGGACATGATGCGCAGGTAGTCGCAGATGTACGCGGTCATGCGCTCATCCTTGAGTACCGCCGGGTACTTGGCGAAGATCGGGCTAGCCGTGGCGTCTTCGATATCGCCCTCGATCGCCATCATGCCTTCGCGCCGGCTCTTGTTGAGGATCTCGTAGATCAGGCCCAGCACTTCTATATAGAAGGTGTGCGAGAAGCGCGAGCCGAACATGCTCAGCGACTTCTTGATCACGTGCATGGTCATGTAGCCGGGGTTGGCCTGCAGGAACGCACCAAAGGCGGCACCGCCGATGATCAGCACCTCGAAAGGCTGAATCAGGGCCGCGATCTTGCCGTGAGAAAGAACGTATCCGCCAAGCACGCTCGCGAATACGACAATGATGCCGATAATTTTAGCCATAGATTGGAAGCACTTACTGTCGTGGTCAGGGTCGGGGGCGGAAGTTCGTAAAACTCTTCTTCTACTTATCGGCAGTTCTGCGCCAGACTATAGCCAGTCAAGGCGAAAAGCCAGTTCGGCCACCTCCCAGCATGCCTAGTGAACTCACGTGCCAACTCAAATTCCAAAGACCCTAGACGCCTGGATCAAACTGCTCGACAGCGTGCAACTGCCGGTGCCGCTGGACAGTCACGAGCGGGTAAAAGCCGCCATCGGCGACAGCCGCCGCTCGCTGCGTGACATCGCCGATCTGATGCAGGACAGCCCCGCGCTGGTGCTCAGCGTGATGCGCGAAGCCAACCGGCATACCCACGCCAGCATGGCCGAGCCGGCCGAAAGCCTGGAAATCGCCCTCAACCGGCTTGGCCTCAAGCGCGCCGAAGAACTGCTGCTGCGCCTGCCCACCGCGCCGCCGGCGCAGATCCCCAAGGCCCTGCGCCACCTGCAGATGATCAGCCTGCATGCCAGCCAGCAGGCCAGCGGCCTGTTCGCCAGCCAACTGGCGCGGCTGTGGCAGGAGATCCACTGGGGCAGCCTGCTGTTCCTCTCGCCGTTGTGGACCCTGGCCCTGGCGCACCCCAAGCTGATCGAGGAATGGGAAGTGCGCGTGGTGCACCGCGGCGAGCCGGCGCTGCGCGTGGAGCGCGAACTGTTCGGTGTGCCCCTGCTGGCGCTGTGCCGCGCCCTGGCCGACTACTGGCGCCTGCCCAACTGGGTCACCCAGGGCTATCACGTGCTCAGCGAAGAACGCCGCCTGCTGGTCAAGGTCATGCACATCGCCCGCCTGCACGACAACCCGCTGCGCCAGCAACAGCTGCTGGACGCCGACCCGGCCCTGCGCCGCTGGCTCAACCAGCCGGCCAACACCGTGCTGCTGGCCAACGGCCTGGCCCTGGCGGCGCAGCACGCCTGGGACTGCCCGCACAGCCAGCGCTGGCAACGCCTGACCAGCCTGTACCTGCAGGTGCCGCTGAGCGACGTGCAGCAACAGGTGCACCAGCAGGCCGCCAACAGTGCGCGCCTGCACGCCGACGACGACCTCTACCACCCCGCCGAATCGCTGATCTGGCCGACCGGCTCGCACTACGTGCACCGCCGCCTGCGGCCTGCCGACGTGCCCTCGACCGAATCGCTGGGGGCCTGGCGCAAGTACTGCGCCGACCTGCTGGTAGAGCCCAGTGCATTCACCAACGCCATGCACCTGACCACCTACGCCCGCGATGCCCTGGTGGCCTGCGGCATGCAGCGGGTGATGATGCTGATGGCCGACAAGGGCATGACCCACCTGCGCGTGCACCAGATCGCCGGGCTGCCCGCCGAGGCCGGCGGCCTGGTGGTGCCGCTCGCCCAGAGCAAGCTGCTGCAACGCCTGCTGACCCAGTCGGCACAACTGCGCCTGACCCCGGACAACTATGCCCAGTTCGGTGCCCTGCTGCCCGGCACCTTGCGCGTGCTGTTCCGTGGCCAGCACCTGCTGCTGCGCTCGCTGTCGAGCAACGGCAAGGTGGTGATGGTGGTGCTGGCCGACCAGGGCGGCGGCCCGTTCTCGGAGATCAGCGTGCAGGCGTTCGGCAAGACCGCCCAGTGCATCGAGCGCGCCCTCACCGCCTTCAGCAACCGCAGCACCTGACCCATGCGCTACAATCGCCCACTCTGTTCCGATCTGGAGACTCTGGATGACTGACTTTTCCGGCTTGCCCCTGGTGATTGAACCCGCCGACCTGCAAGCCCGCCTGGATGCGCCGGGGCTGATCCTGGTCGACCTGACCAGCACGAAACGCTATGGCAGCGGGCACATTCCCGGTGCGCGCTTCGTCGACCCCAAGCGCACCCAGCTGGGCCAGCCACCGGCGCCCGGGCTGCTGCCGAGCCAAGGCGACCTGGAAAAGCTGTTCGGCGAGCTGGGGCACAACCCGGACGCCGTGTATGTGGTGTATGACGACGAAGGCGGCGGCTGGGCCGGGCGCTTCATCTGGTTGCTGGATGTGATCGGCCATACCCGCTACCACTACCTCGACGGTGGCGCGCTGGGCTGGACCGGCGAGCTCTCGACCGATGTGCCCGCGCCCGCTGCCGGCAGCGTCAGCCTGACCCTGCACGAATCCCCCACCGCCACCCGCGAATACCTGCAAAGCCGCCTGGGCGCTGCCGACCTGGCGGTCTGGGATGCGCGCAGCCCGCAGGAATACCGGGGTGAGAAAGTGCTGGCCGCCAAGGGCGGACACGTCCCGGGCGCGGTCAACTTCGAGTGGACGGCCGGCATGGACCAGAACGATCACCTGCGCATCCGCAAGGACATGCCCCAGATCCTCGAGCAGCTGGGCATCACCCGCGACAAGGAAGTGATTACCCACTGCCAGACCCACCACCGCTCCGGCTTCACCTATCTTGTGGCCAAACACCTGGGCTACCCACGGGTCAAGGCCTATGCCGGCTCATGGGGCGAATGGGGCAACCACCCCGACACGCCTGTAGAAGTTTAAGGAAATTCAATGAAATCCCGCTTGTTCATCATCAGCCAGTACCTGCTGCCCCACCACCTGCTGTCGCGCCTGGCCGGCTGCGTGGCCGAATGCCGCGTGAAATGGTTCAAGAATGCCTTCACCGCGTGGTTCGCCAAGCGCTACCAGGTCGACATGTCCCAGGCCCAGGTCGAAGACCTGACCGCCTACGAGCACTTCAACGCATTCTTCACCCGCGCGCTCAAGCCGGATGCACGCCCGCTGGACCAGACCCCGGGGGCGATCCTGTGCCCGGCCGACGGCGCTGTCAGCCAGCTGGGCCCGATCGAGCATGGCCGCATCTTCCAGGCCAAGGGCCACAGCTTCAGCACCCTTGAGCTGCTGGGCGGCGACCCGGCCAATGCTGCGCCGTTCATGGGCGGCGAATTCGCCACCATCTACCTGTCGCCCAAGGACTACCACCGCGTGCACATGCCGCTGGCCGGTACCCTGCGCGAGATGATCTACGTGCCGGGGCGGCTGTTCTCGGTCAACCAGACCACCGCCGAAAACGTGCCGGAGCTGTTTGCGCGCAACGAGCGCGTGGTGTGCCTGTTCGATACCGAGCGCGGGCCGATGGCCGTGGTGCTGGTGGGCGCGATGATCGTGGCGTCGGTCGAGACGGTATGGGCCGGGCTGGTCACGCCGCCCAAGCGCGAGCTGAAGACCTTCCGCTACGACGAGGCAGCGCGTGCACCGATCCACCTGGAAAAAGGCGCCGAGCTGGGCCGCTTCAAGCTGGGTTCGACGGCTGTGGTGCTGTTCGGGCCAGAGCAGGTGAAGTGGGCCGAATCGCTGGGTGCGGGGTCGGTGGTGAACATGGGCGAATGCCTGGGGTTGCCGGCGCAGCACGCCTGACCCAACAAAAAGCCCGCAGCGATGCGGGCTTTTTTGTGCCTGGCTGTCGGGCCTCATCGCGGGTCAAGCCCGCTCCCACAGGGGCTGCACGGCCTTCTGGAGCGATGGCAAACCTGTGGGAGCGGGCTTGACCCGCGCAGCGGCCGCGCTTTCTCAGTCGCGACCGTCGCGATCCCTGAAGCCCAGCAGATACAGCACCCCATCCAGCCCCAGCGTCGAAATCGCCTGCTTGGCCGACTGCTTGACCAGCGGCTTGGCCCGGAACGCCACGCCCAGGCCGGCAATCGCCAGCATCGGCAGGTCGTTCGCACCGTCGCCCACGGCAATCGTCTGCTCCATCTGCAAGCCTTCCTTGCGTGCCAGCTCGGTCAACAGGTCAGCCTTGCGCTGCGCGTCGACAATCGGCTCCACGGCTACGCCGGTCACCTTGCCGTCCACCACTTCCAGCTCGTTGGCGAACACATAGTCGATGCCCAGCTTGGCCTGCAGCTGCTTGGCAAAGTAGGTGAAGCCACCCGACAGGATCGCGGTCTTGTAGCCCAGGCGCTTGAGCTCGGCGAACAGCACCTCGGCGCCCTCGGTCAGGCGCAGCGAAGCACCGATCTCGTCCAGCACGTTGACGTCCAGGCCCTTGAGCAGCGCAAGGCGTTCCTTGAAGCTGGCACGAAAATCCAGCTCGCCACGCATGGCACGCTCGGTGATTTCCGACACCTGCTCGCCCACGCCTGCCGCCTTGGCCAGCTCGTCGATGACCTCGGCCTCGATCAGGGTGGAGTCCATGTCGAACACCGCCAGGCGACGGTTGCGGCGGAACAGCGAGTCCTGCTGGAAGGCGATGTCGACGTTGAGCTCCTGCGCCACGCTGAGGAACTCGGCACGCAGGGCCTGCGGGTCGGCCGGCTCGCCACGCACGGAGAACTCGATGCAGCCCTTGCCCTGGTCGGCCGGGGTGTCCAACGCGATACGACCCGACAGACGGTCGATATGGTCGATGTTCAACCCGTACTGGGCGGTGATGGAGCTCACCCGCTGCAACTGCTCGGCAGTGACCTTGCGCGTCAGCAGGGTCACGATGTGGCGGGCCTTGCCCTGGCCGTCGACCCACTGCTGGTAGTCCTGCTCGGAAACCGGGGTGAAGCGCACCTGCTGGTCCAGCTTGTACCCGGTGAAGAGGATGTCCTTGAGCACGGCGCTGGCCTGCTCGGTGCTGGGGATTTCCACCAGGATGCCGAACGACAGCGTGTCGTGGATGACCGCCTGGCCGATGTCGAGGATGTTCACCCCGCCCTGGGCGAGCACGCCGGTAATGGCCGCGGTGAGACCCGGACGGTCCTCGCCGGTGATGTTAATCAGAACGATTTCGCGCAAAACGGGCTCCGACACAGTGACAAAACGCGCATTCTACCCACTTTCGCAGACCATCGGGCGCAGTCGATACTTTGCCGGCCCATGCCCTGTCGCTATACTGCGCAGCACCTTCTCCGACATAAAGAGCCGCGCTCTGTGAACCGGCCCACGCCAGTTAAAACCGACAATTTCTTCCTGCTGATCTTCCGTGCCCTGCGCCAGCGCCGTGTGCCGTTGGCCTTGCGGATCGCCTGCCACAACGTGTTTCTGGTAGCGCTGGCGCTGGTCATCTACGCCGGGGTCATGGGCCTGCAGTTCAAGCAGGCCATGCACGAGCAGGCCGACGCCCTGGGTCAGAGCCTGACCACGCAGACCGCCACGTCTGCCACCGAACTGCTGGTGTCCAACGACATCCTCAGCCTCAACGTGCTGCTCGGCAACCTGGTGAAGAACCCGCTGGTGGCCCATGCCGCCATCTACAGCGTCGACAACCGGATCCTCGCCGAAGCCGGCCAGCGCCCGAAAAACGGCCTGCTGGGCGAGGTCGAGGGCCTGTACCAGACCAAGATCACCTTCCAGGACGTGACGGCCGGGCAACTGCGCATCAGCCTGGACATGAGCCAGTTCCAGCAGCCGCTGACCATCAGCCTGCAGAGCATGGGCATTCTGGCGGCGATCCTGCTGGCTCTTGCTCTGGCCTTGAGCCTGCGCCTGGGGCGCTTCATTTCGACGCCGCTGCTGCAACTGCGGGTGTGGCTGCGCGACCTGGATGCCTACACCCCGGCCACCGACCGCCAGGACGAGATCGGCGACCTGGCGCGCCAGCTGCATTCGCGCTTTGCCCCGCCACCGCCGGAGCCTGAAGCAGAGCCCGAGGAAGAAGACGACTACGACGAACATGAAGCGCAGCCGGCCTTGCAGGTGCGCAACCTGCGCGAGCCGGCGCTGGAGCCCAAGCCGGCGCTGCCCAGGCCAGTAGCGCATGATGAAGACGACGACGAGGCGTTTGCCGACCTGCGCGACGACAGCGATGCCGCGCCGCAGGCTGTAATACCCGCTGCGCCACGCGAGCCGCAGGCCAGTGCGGTGCTGGCGGTGCAACTGGGCTCCCAGGAGCAACTGCGCCGCCTGCCTCGGGCACGTCTGACCGAACTGCTGGACCGCTACCGCGACTGCCTCGACCAGGCCGCGTCGCTGTATGAAAGCGAAGTGCACACACTCAACGATGGCAGCACGCTGCTGTTGTTCCACAGCTCGGAAAGCGGCGAGGACTACCTGACCAACGCCATCTGCTGTGGCGAACTGCTGCGTGCCCTGGGGCATGCGTTGCAGGTGGAAGTGGCCGACAGCGGGATTACCCTGCAATTGCAGCTGGGCCTGGCGCTGGGTGAAGACCTGCACGGCCTGAGCCAGATCGACCTGCTGCTGACCGACAAGGCCCAGGATGCCCTGGCGTTGTCGCAACACAGCCGCAACCTGCTGCTGGTGGAGCGCAAGGTCAGTGATGATGCGCTGATTCGCCAGCGTGCCCGCATCCGCCCGATTGCCAGCCCTGAAGGGGCGTGCTGTGTGGAGCGCCTGATGGAGCCGTATCCGTCGATGCTGGAGCGCCAGCTGGCACGGATGCACGAGCGCCAGATCAAGACCTGAGGCCCCGTAGGAGCCGGTTTCAACCGGCCACAAAAAAGCCCGCATCGCTGCGGGCTTTTTTGTGGCCGGTGTCCCGTCCTGAATAAGGTTTACACCTCCCATCCCGAATTTCCGGAGAGTCAGATGGAGCAAGGTGTAAAGCGCACACAGCGTGATTACTCACTGTCTTTTAAATTGGCGGTGGTTGATCAGATT